>JBIOXX010000433.1:0-4184 GCA_044869875.1 bacterium
TGCTGATCAGCGTGGTCTTGCCAGCGCCGTTCGGACCGAGCAGCGCAAAAATCTCTCCGCGCCGGATATCCAGGTCGATCCCTTTGAGGGCCTGGAAACCGGAGGCGTAGGATTTATGGAGATCGGAGATGTGAATGATCGGCGGCACGCAAACCCCATACTTTAGACAGCGCCGAAACCTTCACATGGGAAATGGGATTTTCCAAGCCTTTTACATTCTATGTCGGCGACCAAGGCGCCAGTGATGACCATGACTTTGTTTTCGAGATTCGACATGAGGCACTCCTTTGTTTGGTTTCAAGCACCTTAACAATGGGTGGCTGTTTTCGGAATGCCCAGAACTCGTTGATTATTGCCTAATATCATAAGATGTTCACACTTTGGGAATTGTCGGTATTTTATCTTGGCCGAGCTTTGGTTCCAGCCGATTAATATCAAGAACTTAGCTAAAAGCAGCTCCTGGCATTGCCCTTGCTCTTAATGTGGCCAAGAAAAGGAGGATTCCATGGCTACTTCCATCTCCGCCCCAAGCACCGCATCCACCGGTTCCACCGTAGGTCCCGCGCCGGTTCAAGTGGCGCCGACTCCCGAGACGACCCCCCAGCCGGTGCCCAATGCCCCGACCGGAAATCCGGCCCCGAAGTTCCAAGTCAACCCGGCTCAGAATCAATTGCGCAAGCTTACCGGCGGCATCGCCCGCTAGCCGACTATTTTGGCTCGGAAAGTTTTTCCCCGTAGATGACGTAGCTGTACTTGCCGTCGGAAACGATGAGGAAGTCTTCGGTTCCGTCTTTGTTTTCGTCGATCAGGAACAACTCGCGCAGAGATTCCTTGGCCGGAATGGCGAACTGTAGTTTCTGCTCGGAGCATTTTTTACTCTGATAACAAGCCAACAGGCTTAAAGAGGCCAAGCGCATTCCCGTTGACTCGTCTTGAAAGTCCTCCTGGGTGACGCGCAGCAGTTGCCGCATCGGAGTCGGGCAGTTCGCGTTCGCGCGACGGATCAAAATTCGATCTTGAGCCACGGTTCCCAAGGCTTCTATCCGGCTTAAATCCCCGATTTTGGCAACATCTTCGATCTTCAAGGATCGTTCGCCCCAGATCGAGGTAGCAAAACGGGACATTCCCCGGTCATGGAACCGGATGCCGCAGGGGTTGGCCGGCACCATATAAGTTCCCTGAGGCGAATGCGGCAGACTCTCGGCGAAGTTCTTGTACGTTGCACCGGAATCGGCATCGGGGGCTGGGCCGGCATCGGAGGGACTCTCCGAGGGAGGCTCTTCCTCGCTCGGGGGAAAGGGGACGTTAACCGGTTCTTGGGGAGCAGGGGATTCTTCGCTGCAGCCACTTAGAAAAAGTGCCGCTACGACGGCGCCGCCGGCGAGCAAAAGAGGTAACATGAAAAACTCCTTTGACACCGAGCCCTAAAGACGGATTATCGAAGCCATCGGGGAATGGTTGTGTGGCACCATCCAAGGAGGGCAGATGCGGAAAGCGATTTTTCCGGTACTTCTTTGTCTCGGGTTCCTCAGCCACTGTCGCGTTCCTCCCCCTTCCAAGCCACGGCCCAGCTCCCCGGCGACGCTCGATTCGGTCAATTCGGTTCTGAATAAGAAGGGCGTTTTTGCCGAAGACAGCCTGTATTCCTGCATACTTAACCTTTACTACCAGGGATTCTCCCTGACCCAAGCCCGCGACGAGTGCGCCACCAAATTGTTGGGGGACGACAAGAAGGGCTTCGATACGCCCTTCGGGCCGATCGGTCCCGGAACCGAGACTTATTTCGACCCCTATCAGGTCAGCGCCGCCTGCGGCGCCGGCGATCCGCGACGCGGTCAAAGCAGCTCCGGCGTCGGTTATTGGCCGGGCAGGGGCCAATACACTTGGGGCGGAGATCCCAACAAGTACCACGGCTACGCCAAGGAAGATTCCTACAAGATGAAGGAGGAGGCGGTCAAAGAGTGGGAGAAGGCCAATAAGGAATTCTGGGATGCGGAGGCCAAAGCCGAGGCCGCAAAAACAGAGCTCGAGAATGCCAAGAAGACCGGCGACAAAGACGAGATCAAAAAAGCTCAGGAAAAATACGACGCCGCTTATAAGAAAGCCCAAGAAAAAGCCGCCGAAGCCATCGACAAGAGCAAGAAGGCCGACGCCGATCCGAACAAGAAAACACCGGGGACCAGCCGCACCGTCGATGGCGAAACTCCCTGCGAGCAGGCCCTCCAAAGCGCTCGTGAACTGTTGCGGGAATGCCAGCGCACTCAATGGAAGAATTTTCAGTGCCAGCAGCTCCAGGCCAAGTTGAATCATTGCCCCGACCCGGCTCAGATTTTGGTCGATCCCGATCAAGGCTACACCTGCGGCGCCAAAATCGACCCCGAGGCGGTGAAGGATGCCTGGGTGGCCCACTGCGAGCAGCTCAAGCGTTACGGTCCCGACGGCGATAATCCCTGCGTGCCGCCGACCGTCGACAATCCCGGACGTTACATTCGCGGAAAAGGCCTGGACGTGTGCAAGGGCGATCCCAAGGCCTATATCGATCCCGGCAGCACCGACTGCACGGTGAGCATTGAGGCCAAGCCCTTCGGCCAGCCCGACATCCACGAAATCATCGTTTTCGGGCTGAACAAAATCGGCGGGCCGATCATCGTGATTCCGCCCAAGGATCCGAACCCGCCCCGTCCCGGGCCCGATCCCCGGCCGGGGCCGAAATGAGCTTCGCTTTTTCTCTCATTCTGCTAGGCTCAACCCGCTTGGGATCCCTTCAAAAAGGAGTTTTTATGCGTGCGTCTGTCGTCGCGATAATATCACTATTAGCGGTTGGTCTGGGCGGCGAAGCGGTCGCCAAAATGAAGTGCAGCATGGAATTTCAACTCAAGAGCTGGTCGGCTTTTTACAAGTCGGGGAAGGGCACCGGCGACGTGACTTGCGAGGATGGAAAGAAAGCCAAGGTCACGATTCGCACCCACGGCGGCGGGATCACCTTCGGCAAGAACAACATCCTCGGCCATGGCGAGTTCAAGAACGTCGAGAAGATCCAGGATATCTACGGCTCTTACGCTTCGGCCGGCGCTCATGCCGGCGCCGTCAAATCGGCCCAAGCTCAAACCCTCTCCAAGGACGATATCGATTTGGATATCAGCGGCCATGGCACCGGCGTCGACCTGGGCTTCGATTTCGGCAGCTTCAAGGTCAGTCCCGGCGGCAAATGACGTTTATTCGCTTTCGATCTTGATTTCGATGCGCTTGTTTTTCAGTTTCGCCGAAACCGCGCTGGGTCCGACTTCGGGCATCAAAGGCTGTTCCTCGCCGTAGCCCTTGGTGACGAGGGATTGAGAGGGAACGCCGTGCATTTGCAATAGGAGCCCGATCGTCTCGCTCCAACGCCGGCTCAGCTCGGCATTGGCCTCGGAGCTTCCGTCCGAAGCGGTATGGCCTTCGATGATGAAGCGCTGGCCGGAGGCTTCCGGCGAGATCATGGATTCGGCGATACCTTCGAATAGAGATTTCACGGAAAGGCTGCCGCTTTCGGCAAAAGTCTGGCGTAAAAAGATCCGATATCCTTCGCTTTTCAGGAAGGCCTTGGCCGAGGCTTCATTCTTGGCATGAGTCTTTAGCAGATCCAGCGAGCTGGCACTGGGCTCGCCCTTGTTGAAACTGAGCAATTGACCGTAGCCGCTCAGCCTCTCCGCCAACCCCTGACGCTTGAGTGTGGGAGCTCCACCATCCGCTAAAACCTTGGGAAATTTCATAAACGGCCGGAGCGGGGGGAAGGGACTGGGTGGCGGCGGTGCGGAAGAGCTTCCGGAGGCACTTGCCGGCGCTTCCGGGTCTTTTTTCGGCTCTTTCTTTGAGCTTTCGCAAGAAACGCTAAGCAAGCCGAAGATGGTAGCTACACCGAAGGCTAAAAGTATCGGCACTGGCATAAATGGGGCCCCTTTCCATTATTGGCAGTAGGTAAAAATAGCTTTATTGGATCAAGGGCCTTGTCGTGGGAAGAGAAAGTTTGTTGCTGCTTTATTTGACGATGAGACCCGCTTGCTTTAGCTTTCCCCACGCCCTCCGGCCAATTTGGTTTAAGCAATTGGAATCTTTCGTATTTGACAACGGTCGGCGCTGGGCTCTTTGCTAGAGCCGCGGTTTTCGTCAGCTGTCTTGACTTTCATCGCTTGCCTATCGTGAAG
>JBIOXX010000434.1:0-2925 GCA_044869875.1 bacterium
CAAGGAGCAACCGATGCCGTCACCTTCGAGGAAGGCGCCAACCGGCACGCAGCCCGTGGTATCGGGATCCTCGTTGGGTCCGCAGATCGCGAAGCATTCGCCATCGACGAAGACCTCGCCGGGATCGCAGACGACGCAATCGGCGACCACTGCACCGTCGGCATCGAGGCAGACGCAATCGACGCCGTTGTCGCTGATCGTACCTGTGTCGCAACCGACGTTGATCCGCTTACAAGTGTCGCCTTGGCAGATTTCGCTAATCTCTTGAGGACCGCAGCCGCTGGTGGTGCAACATTGATCGTCGCTTTCGCAGGAGTCACCCGACGCAGTCTGAGAAACTTTGGGAGTGAATTGGATGAAAGCCACCGTCAAAGCCAAGAAAAGAACCGGCAGCAGGATGTAAAACAGGGAGTTACCGTGTTTACGAAAGAAAATCTTCATAGTTTAAGCCCTTTCCTTAAGCTTAATAAGGACCCAGATCGAAAAACTTGTTCTTAAATTAGCGGCAGTCCGATAGGGTGACAAGCAAAATTTTCCAAAAATTTCAGGCCATTATACTATGTACAGAAACAAGAGGCGGCTCCTATTTGGCACTTTGGGAATTTTCCTTTGTTTATTGCCATTTTACCTTTTTCGGCTCGGCTATCCCCACATTCAGGTCTGGGATGAAGCTTACCATGTCCCGGCGGCTCAGAGTTATTTGGCCGGGGTAAAATCGTCCTACCGCAACCCCGGCAACCCACCCCTGGGCAAAGAATTCATCGCCCTTTCGATTCGGTTCTTCGGTGACAAGCCTTGGGCCCATCGTCTTCCCTCGGCGCTGGCCGCCGCCGCCCTGGGTGCGATCCTTTTCCTAGCCGCCTTCTATCTCTGCGGCTGGGAATGCGGCCTGCTGGCCGTCCTGCTTTGGCTCAGCTCGCCCCTCGCTTATCTCCACGGCCGCTTGGCCATGCTCGACATGCCGACGGCCTTTTTCTACACCGCGGGCCTCGTCGCCTTCTTGCCAGTCTTGAAAAATCCGGACCGGGCGGGACGGCGGCGCTGGATTGTCCTGGCCTGTTTTCTGGCCGCCCTCGGAACGGCGGTCAAAGTGATCGTCGCCGCGCTTTTTCCACTTTTCCTCATTGGCTTGTTTTTGGTCCGCGGCCGCCTGCCCTTGAAAAGAAGCCTGCCGGTCTTGTTCGCTGCTTCGGCTGCGGCCATTCTGTTGGCTTGGACGGCGGCCTACGGATTCCTAGGCTTTTGGCCGAGCGAGATTCCCACTCAGATCGACCGCATGATCCGGATGCAATCGACCCTTCACAAGGACTACGCCGGGCTTTCGACTTGGCAGGAATGGTTCCTCGGCCAGGGCTCGCTCTGGTTTCATTCCGAAAAAAACGAGGCGGGTCTGCGCTTCGCCGCGCTCTGTGCCAATAATCCGCTGCTCTGGATCCCGGGCGGCCTGGCGACTCTTGGCTTGCTGATAAAAGGCTGGCGCGGGGATTCCACAGCCGCTTATCTCGGACTCGCGGTTCCGATCCAAATCCTCTTTTGGGTTTTGTTGAAGAGCCAATGGATCCTGAGCTACGGCTTATCGATGGAGCCGGTCTTCTGCCTGGCGATCCCTTTTCTTCTCAACGGTTTGTTTCAAGCCAAGGCCGGCGGCCGAAAATTCGCGGCGGTCTGGGGTTTTTGCCTGGTCGCAGCGGCGGGTTTCTATTTCGTCAAAGTCTACCCGCAGGTCTTCGGCTACTTCCAGCCTTGAGCCTTGCCAAGGCCGGAGCGATCGTCTAGGAAAAGTCCGAGGTTCATTTATGATTTTGGGAAAACGGGTGGCGGTGGTCATGCCCGCCTACAATGCCGAGTTCACGCTCCGCCGGACTTTTGAGGAAATCCCCAAGGAAATCGTCGATGACGTCATCTTGGTCGACGACGCCAGCAGCGACCGGACGGTGGAAGTGGCCAAAGAGCTGGGCTTGCACCACGTGGTCCATCCCAAGAACCGCGGTTATGGCGGAAATCAAAAAACTTGCTACGCCGAGGCCTTGAAGCGCGGCGCCGATATCGTGATCATGATGCACCCCGATTATCAATATACGCCCAAGCTGATCGCGGCCATGGCCGGGATGATCGCCAGCGGCGTCTACGACGTCGTCCTCGCCTCCCGAATCCTGGGCCGGGGAGCCTTGAAGGGCGGAATGCCGCGCTATAAATACTTCTTCAACCGCTTTCTGACCGCTTTTCAAAACATCCTGATGCGCCAGAAGCTCAGCGAGTACCACAGCGGCTACCGGGCCTTTTCCCGGGACGTGATCGAGAAGCTGCCGTTGGCCGAGAATTCCGACGACTTCATCTTCGACAACCAAATGCTGGCCCAAATTTTCTTCCAGAATTTTCGGGTCGGCGAAATCAGCTGCCCGACCCACTACAGCGAGGACAGCTCGTCGATCAATTTCCGGCGAAGCGTGACCTATGGTCTGGGGGTTTTGAAGGTTTCTTCGGTCTATGCCTTGCAAAAGCTTGGCTTGGCCAATTCCTCGCTCTTTCGAAAGCCTTCCACCGCTCCCCTTGCCG
The DNA here is from genome assembly GCA_044869875.1 of bacterium. Taxonomy (GTDB): domain Bacteria; phylum UBA10199; class UBA10199; order DSSB01; family DSSB01; genus DATEDP01. The sequence continues at coordinate 2,557 of JBIOXX010000434.1, forward strand.
AAGCTTCCCAAAATATCCGTTGCAATAATCAAAGCCACCCTTAAATTCTGAAGATGAGCTATCGCATCCTGGCCTTGACGACCCTGCTGCTGTCCGGACTCTGGGCTTGTGGCGACGCTGCTTTCCTCTTCACAAGCCCTCGAGCCAAAGCGGGGCTTCGAGCTCGACCCCCGATCCCACAATCAGCCCAAGCCCCAGCCCGACGCCCTGCCCGACGCCCTGCCCAACTCCCATTCCGACGGCCAGCGCCGACCCAATCGATTACGTCGAATCCTCACCCGGCACCTTTCAGATCCGGATCCTCGATTCCGGCTTGGTCGCTCCGACCCGGCTTAAGATCTCGCCCGATGGGAACTTGCTCTTCGCCGC
>JBIOXX010000435.1:0-6107 GCA_044869875.1 bacterium
TCCACCAGGCCATGGCGTCGATCCAGGTCGATGGCCTCGCCGAACAAGCAGCGACGGACTACTTGGCTCTCCGTTCCCTGCTGGAATTAGCGGCCAGCGACAACGAAGCCGCGCGAAACGCGGTTGCCGCCGTCTCCTTGGCGGCCTTGCGAGAAATACTGGCCCAGGCTCCCGAGGAGGCAACCGACTTCCCGAACCTGAGCAACGATCTCAGCGATTTTCTTTTGTATGGAAATCGCGAGGCCGAGGAAATTCTCTTCGGCAAATATCGTCAGGAAATCCATCCCGAACATCTCGCCAACTGGGAAGAAAAGATATTGCGCGACGGGCGATTGAGTTATCGAAACCTTTCGCCGCAGCGCTTGCTGCTGCTGGCTCGCGAGGGCCGGAAGGACGTCCTGTTCGGGCTGTTGGAAATGGCCAATGAGCAAGCGAGCCCCACCACTCGTGGCCTGCTCAACTTGATATTTTTCGAAGAGGCGGCCGGGGTCATCGTCGATCGGATCCGCTGGCTGCGGAACGAAATGGGCCCCACCGTCGCCCTGGAGCACGATCTCCAAAGCACCCCTGCCGATCAGGTCCGTCGGGTGGTTTCGTTCGCCGCCCATCGCCCCGACGCCCAGCGAGCCCTCCTCGAGCTGGCCAATGCCGGCCACCCCGAAGCCCTGCGGGCGCTGCCGGAGCTGCCGCTGAACGGCCTCTTCGAGGACGGTCAAGAAGTCAGTCTGTTTGTCGCCGAGCCGGGTGCCTTCGGCTTGACGGCCTGGAAATTCATCGGCCTGCGCGACGGCCAACTCACGTTCAAAAAAGTCCGGATGCATGCCTCGGAACCGGCGGCCACTCTCCGGCTTTCCGGAATCGAAGAACCGATCTCGGTTTTGAAGCCCGGCACCCAATATTATTTCTTGGAAAAAAATGACGCCGATCCCACTGGGCAGAAAACCGATCCCTCTCCCTTCGCCCTGCCCTTCATGATCTTCGGGCCCGGCACTCTTTTAATGCGCGGCTTATCTTGGTTGTGGAAGGCCCTCCGTCCCGACAGAAGCGAGGTAAAGTCGGAGTCGATTACTTATGAAAGCAGCCCGGCCCAGGGCTGGGCCTGGAACGAGGCCGGTCTGCATTATTTCGATTACCCGCGCAGCCTTCACTTGACCGACGAACCAAGCGCATTCAGCGAGAAGAAATACGGCCGATGGCGAGCCCTCGGCTTCCAGGTTTGGAAGGGCAAAAGCATCCTATTGCTCCAGAAGCAAAGGCCGGCGGCCGAACCAAAGGATTCCGATGCGACTCAGGAATACATGTATTTCGAATCCGCCGAACCGTTGCGGCGAATGATGAAGGAGGACGGTAAAATTTATTTGGTCGGCAAGGAGGTTTCCCTTCCCCTCGACACCGACCTTTATTTTTATGCCGGTGTCTCGGGAGGGAGCGATCCGAAATCCGGCGAAATAAAACGCCGCATCGCCCAGCGGATCTTTACCGGAAATTGGAGCAGCGTTCCTTCGAATTCGCGGATTCCTCAGCCCACGGTGCTTCGCGAAATCGGGGGTCGGGAGTTTTTGCTGAAGACCCGACTCTTGACCGAGGCCGAGGTCGACGTGAGCTATTCCGCGATTTTACTCAGCCACGAAGCCGTCCAAAGCGACGGCTACCGGCAAGCGGCGGAAATTCGGCTGACCTTCGGTATTTTCGAGAAGGGCGAGGATTATCGCTATCTCCAGGAGCACGGTTTCCCTCGCCGATCCTTCACCTTCGTCGCGACTCGGGAAGAGGCGAGCCGGCTGGGCTTCGAATACGATGGGGCTGGAAATTTGCTTTCTCAGTCTCAGGAAAAAAATTGGGTCCTCAAGGAAATGGAAAAGCCCGGCGCGATTCGCGGGGAATGGCGAGCTACCGACCCAAGGCCCGATCCGGACTTCCTTCCCTTACAAGCCGAATACGAGCTTTTCGAGCCCGGCGCCCGCGCCGGTAGCATCGTCATGCTGGGACGAGGCCGGGCGCCGGCGGGTTTTAAGAAGCAATTTATTTTGATACCCGATCCGGTGGTGCGCCGCCGCCATCTCTTGCTTCGGCGCCGGGATGGGGGAGAGGTCGAGATTCAAGCAATTCCTCCCAACGAGGGCTCGCTCGATCGGGAAAATCGCAAAGCCTTTTGGGTGGAAATGGAGGGAGCCTGGCTCCCCTTGCCCGCCGACCTGCCTTACATATTGGAACCCGGTCAACGCTTCGCCTTGGGACATGTCACCCGCCCACCGGTGGAGACGAGTCAGGCCTTGGTCTTCCGTCTTTCGGCGGATGGAAATTCTCTCTTATTGGATTAAGAATTCGTTGGTCGGAAATCATTGCCGACTTTGGGCCGAGCGAAAGCCAAGACCACCCCGATCAAGATCATCGCCAGGCACAGCACCTGGCCCATCGTGAAGGGTCCGAGCACCGTGCCGAGCTGGGGATCGGGCTCGCGGACGAATTCCACCGGAAAGCGCAGTATTCCGTAACCGATCAAAAGCCAGCAAGAGACCAAGCCCGGATAGTTTTGCCGGCCGGAGATGAAATAAAGGATCGCGAAGAGCACCGGTCCTTCGAGGAAGGCTTCGTAGAGCTGGCTCGGATGGCGCCGCAGCGAACCGGCGTGCGGAAAGACCATGGCCCAAGGGACGTCGCTGACCCGGCCGTAGAGCTCGCCGTTGATGAAATTGCCGAGCCGGCCGAAACCCAGCCCGATCGGCGCGCAGAGCCCGACGTTGTCGGCGACGTGGTAGAAAGGCAGGCCGACCTTTTTCGCAAAAAACCACATCGCCAAAATGGTTCCGGCCAAACCGCCGTGGAAGCTCATCCCACCGTGCCAGATAGCGGGGATCTCCAGCGGATGATCCAAGTAGTAGGGAAGATTGTAGAAGAGAACGTAGCCGAGCCGGGCACCGAGGATCAGGCCATAGAAACAGTAGCTGACCAGCAGCGAGACGTCGCCGGCCTCGGACAGTCGGAAGAGACCCTTGCGGTAGCGGTGGCGCAGCAGGAAGTAGGAGGCGGTAAAGCCCAGCAAATACATGAAGGCGTACCAGCTCAAGCCTACCGGACCGAAGCGAAAGACGAAGGGGTCGATTTGGGGAAAGGTCAGCGCCGCCAGCATCGGAATCCTCTATAACATGCTTGGAACGGGAGCGCCGGGAATTTAGTCTATATCCCTCAATAAAATCGCGGCTTTCCGCCATATACCCACGGCAAAGCCGCGTCTATTGCGGGCCGGCGAGGAATTTTACAGGCCGGTGACAAATTCCGTTGACCACTACCGCTAGATTAGTTTACACCCGACAGACACAAGATATTGTGTTTCTTCTTCCTAGGTTCGATAATCCATTAAGTCTAAAAACGTTCAAAATTCGGGGTTTATGGTCCTTTGCCGCCCCGCGTCACCTGTCCTGATCGAGAGGAGTGTCTTGCATGTCCGTGAAAGCCCTACCGTCCGTTCGCTCGTCCCGTCGCTCGGCCAATCCGGCCAAGGCCAAGGGAGTCCAAATTCCGCGCCGCCATACCGAGGCCGGGAAGGATCCGCTGGAGAGCATCGTCTATGAATACCGCAGCTCGGTGATCACCAATCCCGACGGCTCGGTCGTCTTCAAGATGGAGAACGCCGAAATTCCCAAGGGCTTCAGCCAACTCGCCACCGACATCATCGTGTCGAAGTATTTCCGCAAGGCCGGCGTGCCCAAGACCGGACGCGAGACCTCGGCCAAGCAGGTCGTCCATCGCATCGCCCACAGCATCCGCAAGGCCGGCGAGGATCTCGGCGGCTATTTCGCCAATGCCGAGGACGCCCAGGCTTTTGAAGATGAATTGAAATACATCCTCATCACCCAGCGCGGCGCCTTCAACTCGCCGGTGTGGTTCAACTGCGGCCTCTATCAAGAATATGGAATCGAAGGCTCGGGCGGTAACCACTTCTGGAATCCGAACACCGAGACCATCTCCACCACGACCAATTCCTACGAGCATCCTCAATGCTCGGCCTGCTTCATCCAATCGGTCGGCGACGATCTGATGAGCATCTTCGACCTGGCCAAGAACGAGGCCCGGCTCTTCAAGTACGGCTCGGGCACCGGCTCCAACTTCTCGCGGATCCGCGGCCACCAAGAGAAGCTCTCCGGCGGCGGCACTTCTTCGGGCCTGATGAGCTTTCTCGAAGTCCTCGACCGCGGCGCCGGCGCCACCAAGAGCGGCGGCACCACCCGCCGGGCGGCCAAGATGGTCTGCCTCGACATGGACCACCCCGAGATCGGCGAATTCATCAATTGGAAGGTCCGGGAAGAGCGCAAGGTCGCAGCCCTGATCGAGGCCGGCTACTCCAGCGACTTCAACGGCGATGCCTATCGCACCGTCGGCGGCCAGAACTCCAACAACTCGGTGCGGGTCACCGACGAGTTCATGAACGCCGTGGCCGAAGGCAAGGAGTGGAAGACCTATATGCGCACCACCGGCGCGGTGGTCGACGTCTACCAAGCCAAGGAGCTCTTCAAGCAGATCGCCTTCGCCGCCTGGGCCTGCGCCGATCCCGGCGTTCAATACGACACGACGATCAATAACTGGCACACCTGCAAGAACACCGGTCGGATCAACGCCAGCAATCCCTGCTCCGAGTACATGTTCTTGGACGACACCGCCTGCAACCTTTCCTCGATCAACCTGACCAAGTATTTGAACGAAGACGGAAGCTGGGACGTCGAGGGCTACCGCCACGCGATTCGCACTTTGATCTTGGCCCAGGAAATCCTGGTCGACTTCAGCTCCTACCCGACCGAGCAAATTGCCCAAAACAGCCATGACTACCGGCCGCTCGGCTTGGGCTACGCCAACTTGGGTTCGGCCCTGATGATCCAAGGCATCCCCTACGATTCCGAAGAAGGCCGGCAGACCGCGGCGGCGCTTACCGCCATCCTTTGCGGCCACGCCTACAAGACCTCCTCCGAGATCGCCGCGGCCAAGGCGCCCTTCCCGGGCTACGAGGCCAACCGCGAGCCGATGCTCGAAGTCATCGGCATGCACCGCGACGCTTCTTACAAGATCAGCGCCGAGAGCTGCCCGGCCGAATTGCTCGCGGCCGCCCAGCAAGATTGGGACGAAGCCCTCAAGCTCGGCGAGGTCCACGGCTACCGCAACGCCCAGGCCACGGTCCTGGCGCCGACCGGCACCATCGGCCTCTTGATGGACTGCGACACCACCGGCATCGAGCCCGACTTCGCCCTGGTGAAGTTCAAGAAGCTGGCCGGCGGCGGTTACTTCAAGATCATCAACCAATCGGTTCCGGCGGCCCTCAAGAAGCTGGGCTACTCGGCCCGCGAGATCGCCGACATCGTCACTTACGTTCGCGGCACCTCCAGCCTCCACGGCGCGCCTCACGTCAACCGCGAGTCGCTCCGGGCCAAGGGCTTCACCGAGGGCGAGATCGAAAAGATCGAAGGCACCTTGGAAGGCGTCTTCGACATCTCCCAAGCCTTCAGCACTTGGAACATCGGCGAGGAGACTCTGCAACGCCTGGGCTTCAAGAAGGAGAAGTTCAAAGACCCCAACTACAACTTGCTGGCGGCGCTGGGCTTCTCTTCGGCCCAAGTCACCGAGGCCAACGACGTGATCTGCGGCCGGATGACGATCGAAGGCTCGCCCCACCTCAATCCCGACCATCTGCCGATCTTCGACTGCGCCAACAAGTGCGGCAACTACGGCAAGCGCTTCCTGGCCCCGATGAGCCATGTCCGGATGATGGCGGCGACCCAGCCCTTCCTCTCGGGCGCGATCAGCAAGACCGTCAACCTGCCGACCGAGGCCACGGTTGAGGACATCGAGGAGATCTACACCGAGGGTTGGAAGCTGGGCCTCAAGGCGGTCGCGCTCTACCGCGACGGCTGCAAGATGAGCCAACCGCTCTCGACCAAGAGCGACAAGAGGGAAGACAAGGAAGAAAGCTCTGCGCTGGCTGCGGCACCAGCCCTGCAACGGCGACGGATGCCCCGCAAGCGCCGCGGCTTCACTCAGGAAGCCCGGGTCGGCGGCAACAAGGTCTACCTCCGCACCGGCGAGCATGAGGACGGCACCTTGGGCGAGATCTTCATCGA
>JBIOXX010000436.1:0-2272 GCA_044869875.1 bacterium
ACCCCCCAAAAGATTAGAGCGAATGAAGATTTCTCTTATTCGCTCTAATCCGGGGGCACACTTTTTAATTTTTTTTGTTCCGGGAATTTTTCTGTTTCCCGGTAGCACCTCTCGGCGCATGCTAGACTATAATGCAGGGCTTGTGCCAGGCTTGGTATTTTATATAAATACATGAATTTATTATATTATTTAATTTAGATGGTGAGAAAATTATAAAATAAGAATATTTTAATTATATAAATTAAATTCCTAAATCTAAAATTTAGACAATTTATCCAAAATTAAGAAATTCAATTTACTCAAACATTTCCATTCAGAACAACCCGGTGGAGACCTGGTCGATAAGATCGGCCTCGGGGCACAAGATGAACTCTATACTTCAGGCCGAGTCGACTTTTTATCAGGCTCGCCAATTTGAAAACCAAGGAAAAACCCAAGAAGCGCTGCAGCTTTACGACGCCCTCCTCGCCGGCCCTTTGCCAAAGGACGATCCCTTGCGAGCTTCGGCCCAAAGGCGACTGCTCCTCTTGCAGGGCGGTGGCGATTTCGGCGACCGCTTCGAGCTCCATCTGAAAAATTTTTTCCGGGAGACGACTCGGCCTTCGACCCTGATTCCGGTCTTGGCCGGCAGCGCGGTATTCCAGGTTTCGCGCCTCGCCCTGCTCAGCCGCCTGGCCCAAGCGCCGGCCGGCATCCTCAGCCGCGGCCTCGGAGCTCGGGCCCTCGGCCTGGCCCTGCCCTTCGGCGCCGAGCTTTCGACCTTCGTCCTCCTCGGCCACGGAAAGAATGCCGGCAGCCGGGATTGGGGCTCAGCCGCGATCAGCTTGGGACTGCTGAAATTTTCCGGAGCTCTGGCTCAAAATCTCGGCCGCTCGCTGCCCCAACCGCTAGCCCAAACTTTGGGGGCGACTTCGCTGGTCGGTGGACTCTTCGCCGCCGGCCGCATCGAGCAGCGCCTCGGTTGGCGCGAAAAGACCGACGTCGCCACCGCCCTTTTCGAAGCGGCTTCGGCCGCAGCCTCTCTTTCGCTCGGAACCAAGCTGGCTAATCGCCTACTCGGCCCGGTCTTCACGACCAAGCTGAGCGAACTGGAGCTAAGGCTTCGGGAGAGCCGGGCTCGCCTGCCGATCGGGGCGCCAGCCCTGGCAATAGTTGGCGGCGACAAGCTGCCCCCGTTTTGGATGATGGCCAACGGTGACGATCAAGGCAGTGGTGGTGGCAAACCTATCGCCACCGCTGCCGATCTTCTCAACAAGGTTAAGAGGATGGCCGAGGCTCGACCGGGAATTGCCCAATACCTATTGATTGATTTCCAAACTCACCTCAAGTTGCTCCAACCGGCCGAGTTCAACCATTTCGTACTAAGCCTCGACCGGCTGCTGAACGTGGCTAAGCCCAAGGAGCGCCAGGCCCTGTTGCCGGCTTGGTGGGAAACGCTCAAAGCCTGCGGCCCGGCCGAGCTCAACGAGCGGATGACTCAATACGCCTTTTGGTTGAAGAACATGCCGGCCGACGAAATCCCGGCTCTAGCCAAAGCCATGCTCGAGTTGAGCGAGAAAGCCGATCCGGCTCAAATCAGCAAGATGGCGGCTTTGGCTCTGAAGCGGACTTTGCTCGAGTCCCGCCGCAGCCTCGAGGATCCGACTTGGGTGCCACCGCTCTTCGAGCGGGTGAGCAAGAGCAGCCAGGACTCGCTGCTCAAGACCCTCCGCGAGCAAATGTCCTCCGAAGAGATCGGCGTGGGCCGGAACGCCCTCGAAATTCTCGGCAACATCAGTCCTCAGCTTGGTTCGGCCCGTCTGATCGTCTGGGTCCGGGACCTCCTGCGCAAAATCCCGACCGCCAATCCCTTGGTCCAGGGCTCGATGTGGCGAAGCGTCCAAGTCTTGATCGAACAAATCCCGGTGGCCGAGCGGCGGAAGATTCTGCCACCGCTCCGCAAAGCCCTGGCCGCCGATTACGGTCCCCATCCCTCGCCTTTTCTTTTCGTCACCGTCGGCAAGGCGATCGATTCCTTGGAGCCGGCCGCCGCCAACCTGCTGGCCCGGGAGCTGCTGGTTGATTTGACCCAAACCACCCCCGGGATGGTCAAGGGACTCCTGATTTGCTTTCACGAGCGTTTCGAGCGGCTTTCGCCCCAGAATCGCGAATTGCTGGTCAAGCAATTGGAAATCCTATTCGACGCCGCCGATCCGGCACTCCGCTCGGCCCTGCTCGTCGACACCTCTCATTTCAAAGATCTTTGGAAGAAGCTCGATGCCATCGAGCAAGC
>JBIOXX010000437.1:0-2965 GCA_044869875.1 bacterium
TAAAGTGTAGTCGTGGCTGGCCCCGAACGGGCCCTGTCACGTCGGCGCCTCGTTCGGTTATTGATACACCCAAGCTTATTGCATAAAGCTTCTTCGGGAGCGGGTGGCAGCGAGACAGGCCCTGCTCCCGCCACCGACGCTTCTTTCGAATCAGCGGAGTATGAATGTCCGGCGATTTTTCCAATGACACGATCGTGGCCTTGGCCACCCCGCCCGGCGAAGGTGGCATCGGCATCCTGCGCTTGAGTGGGCCGAGGGCCCCGGAGCTGGCCGCCCAGCTTTGGCGGAGCCGCCGACCCTTGGCTGATTTCGAATCCCATCGACTCTACCCCGGAAGCTTTCTCGATCCGAGCAGCGGCCAAGAGCTCGATTCCGGCCTGGCGGTTTGGATGCGAGCGCCCCACTCCTTCACCGGCGAGGAAGTGGTGGAGTTTCAACTCCACGGCGGACCTTGGTTGCTCCACCGGGCCTTGGAGATCCTGCTCCAGCTCGGCGCCCGGGCGGCCGAGGCCGGGGAATTCAGTCGCCGGGCCTTTCTCAATGGCAAGATGGACCTGCTCCAGGCCGAGGCGGTGGCTGATCTGATTCACGCCCAAAGCGAGGCCGCCCTCCGCAACGCCCGGGCTCAGCTCCAGGGGCGGCTCTCGGGCCAGATCGAGGCGATGCGAGAAAAGCTTCTCACCGCGGTGGCTCGGATCGAGGCCGCCATCGACTTTCCCGAGGAAGACATCGAAATCGCCCAACCGCCCCAGACCGATGCCGAGCTCGAGGTCTTGGAATCGGAGCTCAAGGCCTGGCTGGAGAAATTTCAAGTCGGCCGCCTGCTTCGCGAAGGAGTCAAGGTCGCCCTGGTCGGACGGCCCAATGTCGGCAAATCGAGCCTCCTCAACCGCTTGCTCCGTGAGGATCGGGCCATTGTCCACGACAGCCCCGGCACCACCCGCGACGTCATCGAAGCCTCGGCTCATTGGGGCGGCCTGGCCTTTCAGCTTTTCGATACTGCCGGCATTCGGGCCGGCGAGGAAGAGGTTGAGCGCGAGGGCATCCGCCGTTCCCGCACAACCGCCGAAAACGCCGACTTGGTGCTTTGGCTGCTCGACGCCTCGGAACCGCTCCGCGAGGAAGATTGGAGTTTGGCCCAGAGTCTGAAAGGCCGCGTTCTGATGGTCGCCAATAAAATGGACCGGGAAACCGAAAACCGCCGTCTGCCGCTTTGGTCCAAGCCGAGCGGCAGCGAGAACTGGCCGCTGCTACCGGTTTCAGCCCAGGGCGGCCGGGGCATCGAGGAGCTGAAAGCAGCCATCCTCAAGGCTGCGGGGCTGAACGCTTGGTCGGAGCGCGAAAATGCCTATCTCAACAATGCCCGCCATCAGGCCGCCCTGCTTCAGGCTCTCGAAGCTCTGGCCCGGGCCCGGGCCGCCCTAGCCTCGGGCTTGGCTTGGGAGTGCCTGGCCGCCGACCTTCGTCAGGCCCTCCAGGCCATGGAAGCCTTGCTTGGGAGGGTCTCTTCGGAGGATATTTTAGGGGAGATCTTTTCTCGCTTTTGCATCGGCAAATGAATGGGTATGAGGCGGAAGGCTAGGGGAAAAGGCGTGCGAACATGAGACAGCGGCTTCGGGTGTTCATATTACTATTGGGGATGGCGGGGATGTGGCCGGACTTTTCCTGGGGCCAAGACTTGGCTAAACCGGGCCCGGAAAGCCAAAGCAGCGACCTCTTGCCCGAAAGCCAACCCACGCCGGCCGAGCAGCTCTCGCTCCAAATCAATTTGCCGGCCGCCCGGCTCGACCTTTATTCCAACGGCCAAAAGGTAGCCAGCTACCCGGTGGCCATCGGGATGCCCAAATACCCGACCCCGGATCGGGACTACTATATTACCCACATCGTGTGGAACCCTTGGTGGATCCCGCCCGAAAGCGAATGGGCGGCCGAGGCTGAGAAGACGCCGCCCGGACCGGGCAACCCCTTGGGACCGGTGAAGCTGCTTATGCAGGATGGGATCTTGATTCATGGAACCAACTCCCCTTCCAGCATCGGCCGGGCGGCTTCCCATGCTTGTCTCCGGATGAAGGCCGACGACGTCCGGGCCCTGGCTTGGCGGATTCAGCTAGCCTATTCCGACAAGCGCGATCCCGAGCTCTTCGACAAATATAGGAAGAACCGGCGCAGTAGCTTCTGGATCACCCTCTTCGCCGAGGTTCCGGTCTCGGTCCAATACCGCCAGGTCGAGCTCGAGGGCGACAAGGTTTGGATTCATCCCGACCGCTATTGGCGCGGCGGGCTTCAGGAGGAGCTGGTCTCGCTGTTGGCCCAGCATCCCGACGTTGTGGTCACTCCCAAGCTGCTCGAAAAATTGCGCAAGCTTCGGAAGAAAGGCAGCGTCGAAGCCAGCTTCGCCGACCTCAGCGTTTGGGGCAGCGATGACGCGCTTTCGAAACCAATCGCGACTCCGCTACCACCTCCTTTGGCAAAGGAAGCGGCAAACCCGCTCTAATAAGGGATTTGCCGGCGCGTCATAATTTTCTAAATTATATTGCCGCGAATTCTTTGACGCATTTTGGGGATGCTTTGGAGCCCGGGTCCTATGGTTGGGACCACGAGCTTTTCGTTCCGAGAGCGAATTCGCCGTCGCCGGAGGGCCTTTTGACTCGACTTCATAAAAGAGTTAAAGGGACCGTCTTTAAGGTTTTGCCCTTGGAGTTCTGTACATGATTACTTATCCCATTCTGTACGATGTTATCGTGGTCGGTGCCGGTCATGCCGGCTGCGAGGCGGCCTTAGCCGCGGCCCGGATGGGGGCCAAGACCCTCCTCCTGACCTCAAATCTGGATAATATCGCCCACATGAGCTGCAATCCGGCGGTCGGCGGGGTCGCAAAAGGCCATATTGTCAAGGAAATCGATGCCTTAGGTGGGGAGATGGGGAAAAATATCGATGCCACCGGGATTCAATTTAGGGTTCTCAA
>JBIOXX010000438.1:0-3199 GCA_044869875.1 bacterium
GGGGATTATGCCCCAAGGTTGCGGGCTTCAAGCCATGTCCGAGCCATGACCGAGGATTTCGTAAGCCTCGGATGTTATTTCGGTTTTTTCAGCTTTCGGCTTGGGCCAACGGTTCTGGAGCCAGGGCAGCGACGAGGAGCCGCCCAGCTCCGAATCGGGTTTTAAAGTGCCGTTCTTGTTGAAGAGCTCGCGGGTCCAATTGCTGCCCTCGCCGGGGACGAAGACCATCCATTCGGCGGCCTGCTGAACTTGCTTGAGCAGGAATTTACGGCAGAAGGTTTCGGCTTGGTCGTCGCTTAAAGCCGGAAATTCGGAGCGGAGGCCGGCGTAGCCTTCCTCGGCCAGAGTTTCGGCCCACTTTTCTTCCTCGTCGCTGAGCTTGATCTCGCCCCGAAGCAATTCCAAGGTTTCCTGGACGTCCTTGGGATCTTCGGAATGGAGGAAGGCCGGCAAAGTTTGGCGGATATAGTCGTCGGCTTTGGCGACTTCGGCCAAGTCCTGGGCCTTGATCTTGTCTTCGACGCTTTCGTTGTCCCAAGTGACGGCGCCTTCCATCAGATCGGGGGCCACGGCTCGAAAGACCCGCCGGCTCTTGTTGAGCCAGGAGAGGGGATTAACGCATTTCCAGAAACTATAATCGTAGAGCCCGTCGTCGCGATAGACCTGGTCGGTGACGCGGCTGTTCACCGAGGACTCGTAGTCCGAGTTGTTCATGATCTTTTTTCCGATCCAGTTGACGATGCCGACCGCGGCCAAGCCCCAAGTGAGGCGCGAAGCCCAGGGGGCGGCCCGACCGACGAAGGTCGTGGTCAGGAGGCGCTGTCCGATCGCGGTGCGGGCGAGGAAGGTCGGCGCAGCCATGCCGACGACGGTGGCGATCGGTTGGCCGTAGCGGCGCAGGGCATGGTCCTCGCCGACGAACATGCCGGCCAAGGTGTCGAAGGCTTCGCCGGTGACCAGACCCGGAACGAGATTGCGGACGATCGGCAGGTTGCGGAGGAAGGCCACCGCCCGCATCTTCCAGATTCTTTTGCTGAGCTTGTAAAAGGCGAGGGTGCTGCTCACGCCGAGGAAGGCTTGGACGCCGAGAGCGACGTACTCTTGAACGCTACGGTCGTGCTCGCTCTGGTCCTTGCACTCGCCGATCTCATTCTGGCCGAAGAGATCGGTGGTCAGCGCGCAGGCGTCGAGCATCGAGAAGACCAATCCATCGTCGGCCCCGCCATCTTCCAATTGCTTGGGGCTGCCCGAACGGAGGAACATCTGGCGGGCAGTGGCGTCGACTTGTCCCTCGCAGACGAATTGGTTGGCCCGGCTCTCATAGATCAAGTTGTAGAAGCCGTCGCCGGCCACCGAGTTGTCGATGCGGCTTTGCTTCAAGTCAAAAAGATCGAGCTTCTCGCCGAAACGCTTGATGCCCCAAGACTGGAGCCTGCTCGAGCAGTACTCGGCGAACTTGAGGACGCTTTCCCGGTTCTCGACTTTTTGGAGCAGCGGATCCTCGCCCTCGCGGCAGACCGCGCCGGCATATTCGCTCTTTCCGACCATGAGGTCGGTGGCTCGGCAAACGTCGGGAATTCGGCTTCCGGCCAAGGGCTGGGTCGTTTTTTTGCTGATCTGGCCGCCACGGATGAGCAATTCCTGGCTCGGCCAATGCCATTGGCCGGCGCAGACGAAGTCCTTCTCGTCGTCCTTGTAGAGGACCTCGAAGCGGCCGTCGCCGTCATTGCGGTTGAAAACCTGGGCCTTGGCTGGATCGAAAACTGCGCCGGGCGCTAGGGTTTCCAGCTTGCTGCGGCAAGTTTCGGTAAAGAGTTGATAAGATGCTAAATCGGCCGCCCCGGTTGGGACGGGCTTGAATTCCCCTGACATTTTTGGCCCCCATTCAGCCGCTAGGCTGAAGAAAGCCCCTTGTCCTTAGGGGGATTATCGTCGCAGCTCGCGAAGAGTTGCCTTGGGATTACTGGGGAGTGGCCACCGGGATCGGAGGCGGCGGCCAACGATCGGTCAGCTTGGTCGGGCCGGTTTCGCCTTCCCGCAAGATGCCGTCCTTGGTGAAGATCTCGCGGGCCCAATTGTTGACCGGCCGCTCGACGAAGACCAGGCCTTTGGCGACTTGCTGAACTTGATAGGCGATGAATTTGCGGAGGAAGGCTTCGGTATCGCTGTCGCTCATGTCGGGTTTCAGCGCCTTGATGGTCTCGAGCGGATCGCCCTGCTTGGCTTTGATAGCCAGGGCCAGCAGATTTTCGGTGCCACTAAACTCGACCGGGCTGCCGAGCAGCTTCAGCATTTCCTTGCGGTCGGCGGCATTGGCCGAGTGGAGGAAGTGGGGCAAGGTCTCGCGCAACATGTCCTCGCCGGATTCGGAATCCTTTTCGTCCTGCTTGTAGATATCTTCCTTGAGATCGGCATTGTCCTTGGTGACCGCCCATTCCATCGCGTCGGGCGCGATGAAACGGCAACTGGCCCGCACGCCCTTGAGGGCTAACGGCACAACGAGGAAATCCCAACCATCCAGCTCGTAGACGTGCTTGTCATAGATCATGTCGGTGACGCGCTGATTGACCGTAGCCTCGTAATCGCTGCCGACGCCCCATTGGAAGATCTTGTTCATGCCCCAGACCAAGGCCAGACCCAACGTGGCCTTTGAAGCCACCGCACCGACCGCCCGGGCACCGGCGAAGCGGGCGAAGAGGCCGGTGGCAAGCCGTGATTCCAGGGCGGCGGCGCCGATCCGTTGGGCGATGGCGGTCTTGGCCAGCTCCGGCGCGATCAAGCCAATGCCGCCGGCGACGGGGCTGCCGTACTTCCGCCAAGGGTTTTCCGAATCGACGAAGTTGCTGGCGATGGCGTCGTAGCCCAAATAGGTGAAGAGACCCCAGCCGAAGTTGCGGAGCACCGGCAACCTCAAGAGGCGGCCGATCCAGCCGGTGGGCTTGGTGTAGCTGCGATAAACTCCGTAACCGGCGGTTCCGAAGAGGAAGAGGTTCCAGGCGAGGCCGGCCGCATTGGACTGGGTCTGTTCGCCTTGGCTGAAATCCTTGCATCCGGTCGGATTCAGCAACTCGTCGTCGCCCAACAAAGCTTTGGTTTCGCTGCAGGAATGATGGAAGCGCTGCGGAGACTCGGCCCGGACCTTCTCTTCCTGGGAAGTGGCCCCGGAGCGGATCGCGATCAGATGCTGAGTGCTGTTGAT
>JBIOXX010000439.1:0-3873 GCA_044869875.1 bacterium
TTATGCCTTTGGAATCAGAGACTTAGAGCGGCATCATAGTTGACTTTGTTGTACAGATTCTAATATGCTGCCCCTCTGATGGTTACCGACAACGCTTCGATCCTGGAGCTCACCAACCGGGAGTACAAAGCCGGATTCATCACCGACATCGAGTCGGAATCGGTCCCGCCGGGTCTGAACGAGGACGTCGTTCGCCTCATCTCCGCCAAGAAGAAGGAGCCGGAGTGGCTCCTCGAGTGGCGACTCAAGGCCTATCGCCATTGGCTCACGATGAAGGAGCCGACCTGGCAGAACGTGCATTACAATCCGATCAACTACAACGACATCTATTACTATTCGGCTCCCAAGAAAAAGGTGAAGCTGAACAGCCTCGACGAGGTCGATCCCGAAGTTCTCGCGACCTTCAACAAGCTGGGCATCTCGCTGGCCGAACAGGAGCGCCTCACCGGTGTCGCGGTCGACGCGGTCTTCGACAGCGTCTCGGTTGGCACCACCTTCAAGGCCAAGCTCAGCGAGATGGGGATCATCTTCTGCTCCTTCTCCGAAGCGGTGCTCGAGCATCCCGACTTGGTGAAGAAATATCTCGGCTCAGTCGTTCCTTACAGCGACAACTATTTCGCGACCCTCAACTCGGCGGTCTTTAGCGACGGCTCCTTCGTCTACATTCCCAAGGGCGTGCGCTGCCCGATGGAGCTTTCGACTTATTTCCGGATCAATGCCTCCGAGACCGGCCAATTCGAGCGTACTATGATCATTGCCGACGAAGGCAGCTACGTCAGCTACCTCGAAGGCTGCACCGCGCCGATGCGCGACGAGAACCAGCTTCACGCCGCGGTGGTCGAGCTGATCGCCCTGGGCGACGCCCAGATCAAGTACTCGACGGTCCAGAACTGGTATCCCGGCGACAAGGAAGGCAAGGGCGGCATTTACAACTTCGTCACCAAGCGCGGAAAATGCGCCGGCAAGAACTCCAAGATCTCTTGGACTCAGGTCGAGACCGGCTCGGCCATCACCTGGAAGTATCCGAGCTGCATCTTGCAGGGCGACAACTCGGTCGGCGAATTCTACTCGGTGGCGGTGGCCAACAACTATCAGCAGGCCGACACCGGCACCAAGATGATCCATATCGGGAAGAACACCAAGAGCACCATCATTTCGAAGGGCATTTCGGCCGGCCACGGCCAGAACACCTACCGCGGCCTGGTCAAGATCCTAAAGGGCGCCGAGGGCGCGCGCAACTACTCGCAGTGCGACTCGCTCCTGATGGGCGACAAGTGCGGGGCCCACACTTTCCCCTACATCGAGATCAAGAACAGCACCGCCCAGATGGAGCACGAAGCCACGACCTCGAAGATCGGCGAGGACCAACTTTTCTACTGCAAGCAGCGCGGCATCTCCGAAGAGGACGCGGTCAACATGATCGTCAATGGCTTTTGCAAGCAGGTCTTCAAGGAATTGCCGATGGAGTTCGCGGTCGAAGCCCAGAAATTGCTCAGCGTGAGTTTGGAAGGAAGTGTCGGTTAAATATGCTACTCGAAATCAAAAACCTCCACGCCAAGGTGGAGGACAAGGAAATACTGAAGGGCATCAACCTCGCGGTGAAGGCCGGCGAGGTCCACGCCATCATGGGACCCAACGGCTCGGGCAAGAGCACCTTGGCCCAGGTCTTGGCCGGCCGCGAAAACTTCGAGGTCACCCAAGGCCAGGTCCTCTATCAAGGCAAGGATCTCTTGGCGATGGATGTCGAGGAGCGCTCCCGCGAGGGCATCTTCCTCGCCTTCCAGTATCCGATCGAAATTCCCGGGGTGAGCAACGCTCACTTCCTCAAGACCGCCTTGAACGCCATCCGCAAGCATCGCGGCTTGGAGGAGCTCGACGCGATGGATTTCCTCGCCTTGGTCAAAGAGAAGATGAAGCTTTTGCAAATGGACCCCGGCTTCCTCAATCGCGGCGTCAACGAGGGCTTCTCCGGCGGCGAGAAGAAGCGGAACGAAATTTTGCAGATGGCGATGCTCGATCCCAAGCTCGCCTTGCTTGACGAAACCGACTCCGGTCTCGACATCGACTCGCTCAAGATCGTCGCCGAGGGCGTCAATGCCCTGCGCAACAAGGAGCGCGGCATCGTCTTGGTCACTCACTATCAGCGCCTTTTGGATTACATCGTGCCCGACCAGGTCCACGTCCTTTCCGCCGGCCAGATCGTCACCTCCGGCGACAAGGAGCTGGCCCTCCATCTCGAGGAGAAGGGCTATGGCTGGGTCGTGGATAAAGAAGCCAAGGCGGCAGGGGCTTAAGCCATGGCGACCAATTTCCAAGAGCAATTCGAAAAAGAGCGGCCGCTGGCCGGGCCGGCGTTCTGGCAGAAGCTGCGCCGCGAGGGACTGGAGCATTTTTCGGCGCTCGGTTTCCCGACTCGCCGAATGGAGGCCTGGAAGTACACCGGCGTCCAGGGCATCGCTGAGGGCGACTTCCGCTTGGCCAAGGATAAAGAGCTGGCGAATTTCACCTTGGAAGAGATGCATCGCCTGGCCTTCAGTATTCTCCCCGGACCGCGCCTGGTCTTCCTCAATGGATTCTTCCATCCGGTGCTCTCGGATTTGAACGGGCTTCCCGCGGGCGTCAAGGTGAAGAGCCTGGCTCAGGCCCTGCTCGAGGAGCCGGCCCAGGTCGGAGCCTTGCTCGGCAGCCGGGTCAAGGGCATCGATCGAGCTTTTGCCGCGCTGAATGCGGCCTTCTTGAGCGACGGGGCTTTTATCTGCCTGCCGAAGAACGTCGAATTGAAGACTCCGATCCAATTGCTCTTCGTCTCCCGCTCCAATGGTCAGGCAACGGTTTCCCATCCCCGGGTCTTGATCCTGGCCGAGGCCGGATCGAAGGCTTCGGTGATTGAGACCTACGTCGGCGCCGGATCTTACTTCACCAACGCGGTCACTGAGATCGTGGTGGAAGAGGGCGCCCAGCTCGAGCACGTCAAGCTTCAGGGCGAGAGCGAATCGGCCTTCCATGTCGCCTCGATCGGCGTGCACCAGGGTCGCGATAGCCGCTATGCCAACCATTCGATCTCGCTCGGCGCGGCCTTGGCCCGCCACGACATCGAAACCATCCTCGACGCCGAAGGCGCTTTTGGCGTCTTGAACGGACTGTATATGGTGACGGGTCAGCAGCACGTCGACCACCACACCAATATCGAGCACGCCAAACCCCACGGCGGCAGCTCCGAGCTCTACAAGGGCATCCTCGACGGCCAATCCCAGGCGGTCTTCGACGGCCGGATCCTGGTTCAACCCGACGCCCAGCAGACCTCCTCGCAGCAGACGAATAAGAACCTTCTCCTTTCCGATGAGGCCTTGGTCAACACCAAGCCACTGCTCGAGATCTTTGCCAACGACGTAAAGTGCAGCCACGGCGCGACCATCGGCCGGCTCGACGAGAACCAGGTTTTCTACCTCCGCTCGCGAGGCATTGATCAGACCCTGGCCCGCAGCCTCTTGACCTACGCCTTCGCTAGCGACCTCTTGGGGGCTTTGCCCCATGAGCCGCTGCGCGAGCGCCTTAAAGGGCTGATCTTCTCGCGGCTGATGCCGGGAAAGGAGGCGGCGTGAGCCAGACCCTCGCTCAAACCAAGCCCGAAGTGAATTCTGGTCTCCACTGGGACGTGCAGCGTCTGCGCAAGGACTTTCCGATCCTCGCAACCCTGGCTCAGGGTAAGCCCTTGGTCTACCTCGACAACGCCGCCACTTCGCAAAAGCCTCAGATCGTCATCGACCGCTTGGCCAAGTATTACGAGTCCGAGAACGCCAACATCCACCGCGGCGTCCACATGCTGAGCGAGAAGGCCACCGAAGAATACGAGCATGCCCGGACCAAGATTCA
>JBIOXX010000440.1:0-4461 GCA_044869875.1 bacterium
CTTCTGGTCGACCGGGGAAACCGCCGGCTTGGTGGAAGCCGAGCTGGTCGTTGTCGTCATCGTGGTCGCCGAAGTCGGCGCGGCCGCCGGAACGGCATTGGCGGTGCGGTGACCCTTCTTGGCGGCCTTCTCGGCCTCGGCCTCTTGGAGTAGGCGCTCGTCTTCGGCCGCGAGGTTGGCCGCGATCGTCGGCCAATCGGCCTTGAGATCGACGATCAGCTCATCGGTCGAGCTGAGGCCGAACTTCTGCCCTTGTTGCGGCTCGATGGTCACTCCGACGCTCTTGGCCTCATCGATCAGTCTCTGGCCGGTAGTCTTGGCTTGGTAATCGCCTTGGAGCTTGGCCTCGGCCTTGATGAAATCGAGGTGCAGCTCGTCGCCAACCACCCACATCCGCACGATCGTCAGCTTGTCGTTTCGAAGGATGAAGTAAGGACGCTTCTGAACCACTGACCAAACCACCGCTTGATCCGGCTTGGCCTTGGCGAAGGCTTGAATCAAATAGGGCGTAAATTTGTCGATGTACTCGGTCTCGAAAAGATCGCGGCTCTTGGATTCTTTGAGCAGGATCAGCTTCTTGCTGTATTTGAGGCTGCTCAAGATGGCCCGAAACTGGGTCTCATCGAAGGTATAAGGCTGGTTGAGCTTGGCCCCATCCTCGGACTTGAACTTCTCAATCTTGACGTAGTTGGCTTGGTTGTTCGGCTGCTTATAAAGCGTCTCGGCTGTAGCCGGGGACGAAAACGCGAACATGAGTAGGGAGAAAAGGGGCAAACTCTTTTTCATTGGGTCTCCGATTTGCGATTGCAGATAGCTAAAAAGGCCAGATAGGTCAATACGATCAAATATTTGTTGCCTATCGCCAGGGGTTTCCCCAAGATAGCCCGATGCGACGCCGGTCCTGGCTGCTGCTTCCCGTCGGTTTCTTGATCGTCGTGGGCTTGAGCGCGGTGCTGAAACCCAGCCCTTCGGGGATGGGCACTCACCGAGCCCTCGGCCTACCGGACTGCCTTTTTTTGCACTGGACCGGCATCCCCTGCCCCGGCTGTGGACTGACCACCAGCTTCGCCTGGATGGCCCAGGGGGCTTGGCAAAAGGCCTTCGAGGTCCATCCGCTGGGTCCCTTGCTTTTTCTGGCCTTCGGACTGGCGGCCCTGCTGGCCGGCTTCGAGTATTTCGGACGATCCACCCCACTCTCGGCCCTGGCTCGAGGCAAGGGAATGGGCTGGGCTTATGCCGCTGTGACGCTTTACCTGGGAACTTGGGCCTTTCGTTGGGTCCTTCCCCATATTTTTTTCCATTGAACGAAAGGACGAGCCTATGACGCCTCCCAACACCACTCCGGTTCAACCGACCCCTCCGCCGCCGGTGGGTCCCAGCCAGAACAACTCCAAGGCGACCATCGCCCTGGTGCTGGGCATTCTCAGCCTGGTCTGCTGCGGCTTCCTCTCGGGTATTCCGGCCATCATTTTGGGCCGCTCCGAGTTGAAGGCCATCGACGAAGGTCGCTCGCCCGAGACTAACCGGACTCTGGCCAAGGTCGGCTGGATCTTGGGATTGGTGGGAACGATCCTCAGCGTGGTCGGGGCCATCGTCTACATCCTCATCATCGTCCTCGCCATCACTACCGGCTCGATGCATAACGCCCCCAGCACTTTCTAAGGTGGGGCTGAAAATCACCGCCGGCTCGGCCAAGGGCCGCAAGCTCAAGGGGCCGAAGAGCGCCGGCATCCGTCCGGCCGCGGCCCGGGTCCGGGAGTCGGTCTTCCAAATCCTCGGCGATCTCGAAGGCCAGCGGGTGCTCGACCTCTTCGCCGGTACCGGCAGCATGGGCTTGGAAGCTCTCTCCCGCGGAGCGGCCGAAGTGGATTTCGTCGATCCGAACCAAGCGGCGGTGACGCTGCTTTTCCATAACCTCAAGCTCACCGGCTTCGGCGAGCGGGCCCACGTCGTCAAGAAGAAGGCGGTCCCGGCCATTGAATGGCTTGCCCGGAAGGCCAAACCCTACGACCTGATCTTCCTCGACCCGCCCTATGACAAGGGCCATATCGACGCCACGCTGAAGCAGCTCGAGCGCCATCCCCTCCTCGCCGCAGGCGGCCTTCTGCTCTGCGAGCACTCGCCCCGGGAGCGACCCACTTTTTTGGGTGGACTCGAAGTCGTGGATGAACGTAAGTACGGCCAAACTTACGTGACCTTTCTCAAGCGGAAAGCCGATGCGCCATAAAATCGCGATTTATCCCGGTTCCTTCGATCCCCCGACCTTCGGCCACATGAACATCGTCGAGCGGGGCCTGGAGATCTTCGAAAAGATCATCATCGCGGTGGCCCGCAACACCTCCAAAAAGTCCCTGCTCAACCCCGAGGAAAGGGTCGAATTGCTGAAGTCCCTTTTCAAGGGCCGGTGCGACGTCGAGGTCGACCAATTCGAGGGCCTGCTCGTCGACTACGCCAAAACGAAAAAAACCAACGTGATCCTCCGCGGCTTGCGCACCGTGGCCGATTATGAGTACGAATTACAGATGTCCTTCTCGAACAAGAGCATCAACCCTCAGGTCGAGACGATTTTCATGATGACCGAAAGCAAGTTTTCCCACATCAGCTCGACGATCATCAAAGAAATCGCCTATTTCAGGGGCTCGGTGAAGGGCATGGTCCATCCGCTGGTGGAAAAGACCATCCGTCAGAAATTCAAGGCCGCCAAGGCAGCCTCTAAATAAGATTATGATCCAACTCGCCAAACGCATCGCAAAAGTGAAACCCTCCCCGACCCTGGCCATCGACAGCAAGGCCAAGGCGATGAAGGCCGAGGGCATCGACGTCGTCGGCTTCGGCGCCGGCGAGCCCGATTTCGACACGCCGGAGCACGTCAAACAAGCGGCGGTCGAGGCGCTGAAGGCCGGCAAGACCAAATACACGCCGGTCGGCGGAATCAACGAGCTGAAAGACGCGATCGTCGCCAAGTTCAAGCGCGACAACGGGCTGAGCTACACCCGCGACGAGATCTTGGTCAGCTGCGGCGGCAAGCACTCGCTCTACAACATCGCCCAGGTCCTGCTCGAGGAAGGCGACGAGGTGATCATCCCGGCGCCTTATTGGGTCAGCTATCCCGACCAGGTCCTGCTCCAAGACGCCGTGCCGGTGATCGTCGACACTCAGGAGAAGAACGGCTTCAAGATCACGCCGGCCGAATTGGAAAAAGCGATCACGTCGAAGACCAAGGCTTTCGTCCTCAACAGCCCTTCCAACCCCACCGGTTCGGCCTACACTAAGGCCGAGCTCCAAGCGGTGGCCGATGTTTTGGTGGCCAAGGGAATCCTCTGCATCTCCGACGAGATTTACGAGAAGATCGTCTACGACGGATTCGAATTCGTCTCGATCGCCTCGCTGGGCGACAAGATCAAGGCTTTGACGATCACGGTCAACGGCGCCAGCAAGGTCTATTCGATGACCGGCTGGCGGATGGGCTATGCCGCCGGTCCCAAGGAGATCATCGCCGCGATGACCAAGCTCCAGGGCCAAGTGACGACCAATATCAACAGCATGACCCAGTGGGCCTGCGTGGCGGCGCTCAACGGCGACCAAGGTTTTCTCAAGGAATGGGTCGGCGAGTTTAAAAAGCGCCGCGACTACATCGTGAAGCGCTTCAATTCGATGGCTGGGATCCAGTGCTACAATCCTCAGGGCGCCTTCTACGTCTTTCCGAACATCTCGGCCTATCTCGGCAAGAGCGCCGGCGGGAAGAAGATCGCCACCGATTCCGACTTCTGCGATTACCTGCTGGAGAAGCACCTGGTGGCCTGCGTCGCCGGCTCCGGCTTCGGCGCACCGGGCTATATGCGGCTTTCCTACGCCACCAGCATGGCCAATATCGAAAAGGGATTGGACCGGATCGAGAAGGCGCTGAAAGACTTCGTATAGAGCCTAATCGGGCTTTCCCGGGAAATTTTGGACGAACTGGACCTTGAGGTCGGGGAAGTTTTCCACGTACTGGACCTTCAGGTCCGGGAAGTTTTCGACCTTCTGCCATTTTCCGCAACTATCCGGAAAATTGTTCACCCACTGCACCTTCAAGTCCGGAAAGACTTGGACCTTCTGGATTTTGAGATCCGGAAACGAGTTCACGACTTGAACCCTTCCGTAGAGCTTCTTGCCCTGAAAAACACATTCCGTTGCCGCGGCCGAACGGTTCGGAGCTGAAAAAGCCACCAGGCTCAGAACGAAAAAACAAGTAACGGTATTCATGAAATGGTTTTAGCATCCCGGTACCGCTATGGGCTACTTCAAGCGACGATTTTCGATTCTCTTCTACGTGATGCTTTTCATCGGCGTTGCGACGGATGCCAGCGCCTCCAATGCGACGCCGGTGGTCTACGTCGCCCTTTGGGGGGACGCATTTTCGCAAACCGAGATTAGCGATTTTGCCGAACGCCGGATTCGGGACCGCTTGCAAAACCTCAT
>JBIOXX010000441.1:0-4876 GCA_044869875.1 bacterium
CCCTAACCCTCCCCTTATACCCATCCTGGGCACAAGCAAAGGGGAGGGAAAAGAGGCCCTTGCTACGGGAGAAGCCCTCCGATAAACAGAGAAGCATGAGCCTCAAGATCGCCATCGTCGGAGCCACCGGATACACCGGCCTGGAGCTCGCCCGAATCCTGCTCCAGCACCCCCAAGCCAAGATCGCCGCCCTCACTAGCGAGCGCTCGGCTGGCGAGGTCTTCAGCAAGGTCTTCCCCGCCTACCAAGGCAAGCTCGACCTCAAGCTCGAAGCGCTCAACCCTGGCGCGATCGCCGAGCGCGCCGACTTGGTCTTCCTCGGCCTGCCCCATCACGAGGCGATGGAAGCCGCCAAGGCCTTCCGCGAGAAGAAGAAGGTCGTCATCGACCTCAGCGCCGACTTCCGGCTCCAAGAATTTTCAGTGTACGAAAAGTGGTACGGACCCCATGTCGCCAAAGACCTGCTGAAGGATGCCGTCTACGGATTGCCTGAGCTCTATCGCGAGAAGATCCGCAAGGCCGACTTGATCGCCAATCCCGGCTGCTATCCGACGGCGAACATCTTGGCCCTCGCGCCCTTGCTCAAGGCCAAGGCGATCCATCTCGACTCGATCCTCTGCGATTCCAAATCCGGAACTTCGGGCGCCGGGCGGGCCGCCAAGACCGATAGCCTATTCTGCGAGGTGAATGAGTCGATCAAGACCTACGGCGTCGGCAAGCACCGCCACACGCCTGAGATCGAGCAAGAATTGAGTGCTCTCGCCGGCGAGGCGGTAGCGATCACCTTCACGCCCCATCTCATCCCGATGGATCGCGGAATTCTGTCCACGGTTTATGCCAAGCCACGGGAGAAGATGAGCGCCGAGAAGCTCCATGCTCTCTTCAACGACTTCTACAAGGGCGAAGCCTTCGTGAAGGTGAAGCCGCTCGGCGACTTCCCGGCCACTCGCGACGTTCGCTTCACCAACGATTGCCATCTCGGCCTCCATTACGACGCACGAACCGACCGCATCCTGGTGGTCAGCGTGATCGACAATCTCGTCAAAGGCGCCTCGGGCCAAGCCGTGCAGAACATGAACCTGCGCTTCGGCTTCGCGGAAACCTTGGCACTCGACGCCGTCGCGCCTCTCGCCTAGACCGCTTAAAGTCTTATCCACAGTTTTTTAATCCAAAACGGGGAATAGGTTTTGACGCGGTGAAATCCGGTTTGTTATAGGAAAGAAACCCCTGGAAGTCGGAGGCTGCGATGAAAACGAAGTTTATCTTTACCACCGGAGGCGTTGTTTCCTCTCTCGGTAAAGGTCTCGCTACCGCGAGCATCGGGGCTCTCCTTGAAAACCGCGGCCTCTCAATCACCATCCTCAAGCTCGATCCTTATATCAACGTCGACCCCGGCACGATGAACCCCTTCCAGCACGGCGAGGTCTTCGTGACCGACGACGGCGCCGAGACCGATCTCGACCTCGGCCACTACGAGCGCTTCACCCGGGCCAAGCTTTCCAAGCGCAACAACGTCACCACCGGGAAGATCTACGACTCGGTCATCCAAAAAGAACGCAAGGGCGAGTACTTGGGCAAGACCGTTCAAGTGATCCCCCACATCACCGACGAGATCAAAGCGGCGATCTTGCGGGTCGCCGAGGGCGTCGATTTGGTGATGGTCGAAATCGGCGGCACGGTCGGCGACATCGAGAGCCTGCCCTTCCTCGAAGCCATTCGCCAATTCCGCTACGACGTCGGCAAAGAGAACACCCTGTACATCCATTTGACCTTGGTTCCCTACATCGCCGCCGCCGGCGAGCTGAAGACCAAGCCCTCGCAGCATAGCGTCCAAAAGCTCCGCGAGATCGGTATTCAGCCCGACATCCTGCTTTGCCGAAGCGAGACCGACCTCAGCAAAGAGATCAAGACCAAGATCGCGATGTTTTGCAATTTAAGCCCCGACTGCGTCTTCAGCGCCAAGGACGTCGCGTCGATCTACGAAGTCCCGCTCTGTTTCCATGAAGAAGGGGTCGACGAGAAGATCGTCGAGCTGCTCAACATTTGGACCCGGACGCCCGATCTGCTCGACTGGAAAGAATTGGTCGAGAAGATCCACCATCCTAAAAACGAGGTCACGATCGGGGTGGTCGGCAAGTACGTCAACTTGACCGACAGCTACAAAAGCCTCAACGAAGCCTTGAAGCACGGCGGCTTCGCCACTGAAACCCAAGTTCATTTGAAGTTTTACGACAGCGAGGAGCTGGTCGGGAAAGATCTGGCCAAGGAGCTCGAAGGGATCGACGGGCTCCTGGTCCCCGGTGGCTTCGGCGATCGCGGCATTCAGGGCAAGATCCTCGCCATCCAATACGCCCGGGAGAAGCAGGTTCCCTTTTTTGGCATCTGCCTCGGCATGCAGCTCGCCTGCATCGAGTTCGCCCGAAATGTCTGCGGAATCCCCGCGGCCTCGAGCCGCGAATTCGATCCCAAGGCTCCGGAACCGGTGATCGATTTGATGGAAGAGCAGAAGAAGCTCATCAATAAGGGCGCCACCACGCGGCTCGGGGCCTATGCCTGCGCCATCGAGAAGGACACTTTGGCCCAGCGGATCTACCAAGACCGTAATATTTCCGAGCGCCACCGTCACCGCTACGAGTTCAACAACCTCTATCGCGACCGCTTGGCCGACCACGGAATGGTCTTCTCGGGCCTCTCGCCCGACGGAGTCTTGGTCGAGATCATCGAGCTGCCAAGCCATCCCCACTTCATCGCCTGTCAGTTCCACCCCGAGTTCAAATCGCGGCCCATGGCTCCCCACCCCCTCTTTACCCACTTCATCAAGGCCAGCCTGCGCAACGCCCAGCGTCAACAGTGGAATGCCCGAAAAACCGACGAAACGAACCCGCCCGAAAAAAGCAACCAAATTTTGCAGTCCGGCGAGGCTTAAATCCTTTCCGGAAAATCGTTTTTTGCCCAGCCCTGCCTTGACAAGGCTTTCGACTGCCTTCTATGATTTTTGTAGCAAGATGCGTTCCGAAACGCCTGCGAATGTTTAGCTATGGCCCTCGAAATAAAACAAAATCTCAAGCTCTCCCAATCGCTGGTCATCACCCCCCAGCTCCAACAAGCCATCAAATTGCTCCAGCTCTCCCAAATGGAATTGGTCGAGATGGTGCAAAACGAAATGCTGGAAAACCCCCTCTTAGAAGAAGGGATGGAGCTCGAGGATCCGAACAAGGAATCGCCCGAGCTCAAGGACGAACGCCAAGAGATGGAAGTTCAGCCCGACAGCGCCCCCCAGGTCGAAAGCCAGGAAGTGGGCGGCAAGGAAGGCGACTTCAAGCAGGAAGCCCCCGATTTCGACTGGGACAACTACCTCAACACTTACAATGCCCCTGAGAACGTCCAGAGCCACATCGACGAGCTGCCTTCCTACGAAAATACCCTGGCCAACAAGACCAGCCTTTTCGACCACCTGATGTGGCAGCTCCAGCTTTCCAATTTAAGTGCCGATGAAAACGAGATCGGGACGATGATCTTGGGCAGCATCAACGACGACGGTTATCTTCAAGATCCATTGGAAGACGTAGCGGCCAAGTGCGAGGCGAGCCCCGAGGAAGTCGAAGCGGTCTTGAAGAAGATCCAAGAGTTCGATCCCCCCGGCGTGGCCGCCCGCGACCTCAAGGAATGCTTGATGGCCCAGGTCCGTCACCTCGGACCCGAAAAGGATTTAGTGGCCCGGATCATCGACGGTCACTTGGCCAACCTCGAGCGCAAAGACTATCTTCGCATCGCTAAGGACCTGAAACTCTCCCTCGAAAGAATCCAGGAGCTGGCCCGATTGATCCAGGAACTGGAGCCCAAGCCCGGCCGGGAGTACAGCACCAGCGATCCCCAGTACATCACGCCCGACGTCTATGTTAACAAGATCGGCAACGAGTGGGTGGTGGTCCTCAATGAGGACGGCCTGCCCAAGCTCAAGGTGAGCTCGCTTTACAAGAACATGATGGACGGCAATGGGGCCTCGGCCACCAAGGAATATGTCCAGAACAAGCTGCGCTCGGCGATCTGGCTGATTCGCAGCATTCACCAACGCCAGCGCACCCTTTACCGCACTTCCAAGACCATCGTGAAGTTTCAGCAGGAGTTCTTCGAAAAGGGCATCAGCATGCTGAGGCCCATGATCCTGCGCGACGTCGCCAACGAGATCGAGATGCACGAATCGACCGTCTCCCGGGTAACCACCAACAAGTACATGCACACCCCCCACGGCATCTTCGAGTTGAAATATTTCTTCAATAGCGGGATCACGACTTCGGACGGCGATTCGATCGCCAGCGAGACGATCAAGACCAAGATCAAGGTGCTGATCGGCCAGGAAAACCCCAGAAAGCCCCTCTCCGATCAGGATATCGTTCAGCTTTTGAAAGACGGCAATATCGACATCGCCCGCCGCACGGTGGCGAAATATCGCGAGCTGATGGGGATTCAACCTTCATCCAAAAGGCGGCAACTTTATTAACGAGGACAGCGTATGCTGTGAACAGGTTCAACATTCAAGCGCGGCGCAATCCAACGTCCGCGGAAAGGAGTCTCCTGAATGAACATCACGGTCACCTTTCGTCACATGCCTGCTTCCGAAGCCCTCCGCAATCACGCCACCGAAAAGGCGCAAAAGTTTAAAAAATACCTAGTCGAACCGGTCGACATCCACATCATCCTGATGGTCGAAAAAATCCGGCAAATCGCCGAAATCAACGTTCAATCCAAGAATTTTACAGCCCACGGGGTCGAGGAATCGCACGACATGTATACCTCGATCGATAAGGTGGTCTCCAAGGCCGAGGCCCAGCTCCGCAAGCATAAGGAGAAGGTCAAGGCCCACAAGACCGAAGGC
>JBIOXX010000442.1:0-2920 GCA_044869875.1 bacterium
CACCGGACCCCGGCCCGATCCCAGCGAGCTCTGGCGGGCCGAGTTGGCCGAGGCGATTCAAGTTTGGATCCCCAACGACCCCGTCGCGGCCAAGCGCGAGCAATACACCCTCGAAATGCGCCTGGCCGACCATCCGCCGGCCTTTCGGAATATGATCGCCTATCTCGCGAGCGATCATCCGCTGGCGGCCCAACTGATGATGGTGCGCTACGATCTCGTCAGCGAAAACTCGGCCATTCGCCGAAACCCCATGCTGCGCAGCGGCCGATGGGTCACTGATTTTTATTCCCACGAGGACTTAACCGAATTTTACGAGAAAATCTGGCTGCGCTACGTGACGCGGCTCCGCTTCGACGAGGCCGAATTTTCGCTCTATGACGTGCCGATGAGCTCGCCCGAATCCTTCCAAAATTTTACAAACACCCACCCGGCCTTAATTGCGGTTTTGATTCATCCCAAGGTGCCCGGCGAAATATTCATGCCGCTGATTCAAAGCTTGGGAATCTTCCCTGCACCGAGGAGGACCGAATGAGGTTGCTACCCGCCCTTTTCCCAAATTCGGTGCCGACAGCGACCGCCTCCGATCCGATCGAAGATTTGGATCGGGCCTGCGGCGGCCGAGCCGCCTTGGGCAACCGCCTGCCCGGCGCCTTGTTCCGCGAGCTCGAGGATTTGCGGGCCGAATCCGTGGCCGAGCTCCGCGGCGAAGGCCTGATCCAATGGGCGATCCGGGTGGAGCGGGCCGGCCACGGCGACATCGCGGCTGCGGCTTACAGCGCCCTGCTTGGCGATTCGAACTTGAGCGCCGGCTTACGCCAACGGATCCGAGAACGGCGCGAGGTCTTGGACGGCGGCGGCCCGCTTGGCGCCCGCTTGGAGCACCAAGCCGCTCATTTGACGCAAGAGCTGCTTTCGCCAGCCTCGATTCTCGCCATGGGAGCGGGCGGGGCGGTTTTTCGTATGACGCGCTGGGCGGCATTGGGAAGGCTCGGCCTCATGCCGGCCGGTTTCCTGACTCGAGGCCCGATGGCTTCGGCCCTGGCCAGCTTCGGCGGCTTTCTCCTCGAAGCACCGGCCTTCACCTTAACTTCCCAAAGCCTCCGCGGCTGGGGCGGCCAGCCTTGGCCGAATCGCAGCGAGCTTGGCGCCGAGTTGGCCCGAAGCTACTTGAGCCTCGGCTGCCTCCGGCTTGGCGGCGGCCTCGCCCAGGGCCTGCAGCGCGGGCTGGGCCTGGAGTCGAATCTCCTGCTCGCCCCGCTCTTCCGTCAAGGCGGGATGTTCGGCGGCATCTGGGCCAGTGGCTTGGCCGAGGAAGGGCTGGGCCTTCATCCGGCGCGCTCGGCTTCGAACCGGCTCTTCGATTCGCTGGTCCTGCTGCTCCATTTCAATCTCGGCGGCCGTCTCGCCCAAGAGGCTTTCGGTCCCAATTTCCGGGCTTGGGAGAGCGCCATCGACCGTCAGAGCCTGCGCTTGAGCCAAATCCCCCCAGCCGAGATCCGGGCCCGTCCCGCTTGGAGCTCGCCTTGGCTGGCCCCGATGTGGATGGCGATGGGCGCCGGTGGTCTCGGCAGCTTCGGCTCGCCGCGCGGACCTCAGCTCAGCCTGAACTTTTCGGAACCGGCGCCAACCCGGGCGGCCAATTCGGCGCCGGCTTTTTCGACGCTGGATTTGGCCATGGCCGAAAGCCTGGGTCAGGCTTCGCCCGAAGCCTGGACCCGCGGCATGGAGAACCTTCGGGCCCGCGGTCTGCTGGTTTCGGAATCGGATCAAATCTCCTTCATTCGCCATCTTCGGCTGAAGCCGGGCATCGCCCGCTTGGGCGAAATCTTTCGGAACCAAGGGCCCGCCGCCAGCGCCGCCGCCGCAGCCCTGCACGAGCTCGCGACCGAGGACCGGCCGGCGGTGCTCCGCGAGTTTCAGCGGGCCCTCCGCGAATCCCACACCTTAGGCGCGGTCCAGGCCTTGAATGCGCTGGCCGAGCTCCAAGCGACCGAGCTTTTGCCGGAGATCCAAGCCCTGCCCCAAAATCATCCCTCGCCGATCGCCTCCGCCGCCGAAGCGGCCCGGCTGCGCTTAAACGACTCGACTCTGATTCCGGAGCTGCAGCGCCGGGCCCAAGACCGGCGCCAAAGCGACGTCGACCGCATCGTTGCCTGGGAAGCCGTCGGCCAACATGGCGGCGATCGGGCCTTGGCCGTCGAAAACCTCCGCGGTTTCTTCCGCCATTTCCATTCGCCCCAGACTCAGCGCCGCGCGGCTTTGGCGCTGACTCGGCTCGGCGCCAGCACCGCGGTCTTGAGCTTGGAGCATCATTTGGAGCGCTCGCCTCAAGCCGATCGGGCCGATTTTTGCGAAGCCTTTTTCAATCAACGATCCTACGATCAAGCCCTTCCGCTTTGGGAAAGCCTGGCTCGAAGCCCTTCCAACGAAGCCCGCCGTTCGGCGCTGAGCATAAGTGCGGCCCATCCTCGGGCCGAGATGATCCCGCACCTCCAAAGCCTGCTTTCCGACCCCTATCCCGAGATTCGCATCGAAGCCGGCCGAAGATTGATCGAGCTGGCCGCGAGCCAGGGCCAAGTCGCGATCCTCGAAACTTTCCTCGAGCGAGCCGAGCCGTCTTCGCTCCGCGAAAGCGAGTCCCTCCAAGTTCGGGCCGCTGCGGCTCTCTTGGCCCGAGGCGAGCACGCCGCTGCTCGCGAGAGATTGAATTCTTATCTCGAAAGCTCTTTCGGCGAGACTCGCCTCCAAGCCGCCAGCGCTCTCTTGGATCGTGGCGACTCCAGCGCTGCAATCCAAACCCTACGCCACTTGAGCCAAGGTCAGGACGCTTCGCTCCGCCACCGGGCGGCCCAGCGCTTACTTGGTCATCGCGGGATCGAAAATACTTCGCTCAGCGGTCGGCTTGGCGCCGCGATCGGGT
>JBIOXX010000443.1:0-5833 GCA_044869875.1 bacterium
TCCTTGTTCCGTCGAGTTAAGCGCTGCAAGAAATCCAAAAAAGTTTCCCGGGCGACCATGTCGAGACCGGCGCAGGGTTCATCTAAAATCAGAATCTTCGGCTTGGCCATCAAGGCCCGGCCGATCAAGATCCGCTGCTGCTCGCCTTGGGAGAGATAGCCCCAAGGTCGGTCGGCCAACTCCGAACATTCGATTTCCTTGAGAATGCTCCGGCCGGCGCGAAGATCGGCTTCGGTGATCTCGCCCCAATAATTCAAGATCGCCTCCTTGCCGCTGACCACCGCGTTCAGCGCCGGCTCGTCGGAACGGAGCAAAGCCCGAAGGCTGGAGCTGACGATGCCGATCTTCTTGCGCAGCTCCCGCCAATCGTAGGCGCCGTAACGCTTGCCCAGGACCGTCATCTCGCCGCGGCTTGGCGTCATATAGGCGGTGAGGACGTTGAGCAGGGTCGTCTTGCCCGAGCCATTGGCGCCGAGCACTGCCCAATGCTCGCCGGGCATGACCTTCCAATCGATGTTGTCGAGGATCAAGATCTCGCGTTGCAGGGAAAGTCCGCGGAGCTCGAGGACCGGGGTCGGATTTTTTTTCATGATTCAGCGCCGAATTTGGCTGGGAACGGTGATCGAGTAGCCCGGCGCCGTTTGATAGAGCAGGCAATTGCCGAAATATTGGCCGTAGTAGGAATCGTAATAGCAGGATTGATTGTTGTTGTAGTTGTCATCGTTGCCGATTTTCCAATCGTAGAGATCGTGGTTCGGATCGTACATGAAGGGCGGATTGACCACCACCGGAACCTGGCTGCCACCGCTGCGACTCCGCGAAACCCCACCCGAGCCGGCCGGCGGATAGGGCGAGCCGCCGAAGCCGATCGGCGGCGCGAAGAGCTCGGTCGAGAAAACCAGCAAGGGCAAAAGAAAACCGAATATTCTTATCCAACGCATGGCCCTAGTGTAGCGCGAACTCAAGGGCTCCTCAACGCCAGTAAAAAGATCCAGCCGGCCAGCAAAAGGGCGATCAGCACCGCCATCACCAGCACGACTATCTTGATCGAAATCGATTTCGGCGCCTCGGGCTGCTCCAAGGCTTTCCAATTCACCGGCTGGGCCGGCGGGATCGCCGAGCTGCTCGAATCGGTCGAGACCATCGGTCCGCTTCCACCGCCCATATTGACCATGAACTTCTGGATCGGCTCGCGCATCTCGGCCGGCAATTGATCGAAGTTGGTGTAGACCGTGCCGGCCTTTTCGCCGGCTCGGGCGACGGCCTTTTGAACCAGCGGATGCTGCCAAATATTTTCCAGGATGTCGGGGACGCCGTTTTTATTGGCGTCGACCAAGACGTCGCGGACGGTCTGGGGCAAATTATCCAGCGAGTTGGGGTCGACTTCTTTGCCATTGACGAAGATTTTTGTCATGTCGGCCATGGGACCTCCTGAAGACGGGGCTAAAGCCCCTCGCTACCGTTGGGCCGGCGCCGCATCGGCCGCGGCTTTGAGCAGGGCCTGAGCATCGACCCGAACCTTGTAGTCGGGATTGTAATAAACCCAATGAATCTTGCCCTTCTGGTCGATCACGTAGGCCGCCGGCACCGGCAGCAAGTGGTGCTTGGCCCCGGCCTCGGCCTCGAGATCCAAGCCGTAGTCCTTCTTGTACTTGGCGTAAGTGGCATCGTCGACCTGGAAAGCCAGGCCGAAAGATTGAATCGCCTCGGCCTTGCTATCGGAGAGCAGCATATAGGTGAGATTGTGCTTCTTCAGGCTTTCCCGGATCTTGTCGACCTTGTCGGGGCTGATCGCCACGATCTGATAACCCAATTTCTGCAAATCGACTTCGACCTGCTTGAGTTGGCCGAGCTGAGCGTTGCAGTAGACGCACCAGCCGCCGCGGTAAAAGATCAGCACCGTCGGCTGGTTCTTCAGCAGCCGGCTCAAGGGAAAGTCCAAGCCGTCAGCATTGGTCAGCTTGACGTCGGGCACGGTGGCGCCGACACCCAAGGGCTTGACCTCGGTGGCTGAAGCCGCCGGCGGCGGGGTCTTGGCGGGACTAAGGGCTGCGGCCGGCGCGCTCAGGGCGGCCAACAGCGGGAGAGCGATCAGAAGTCGGAGTTTAAGGGCCATATCCCTTGATATTGCAAATTTCACCGGTCTTCAACGTTTAATCCCGGGAAATTTCCCGCAGCATTTCGCCGGTGGCTTTGGCGTTGGGATTATTTTCGGCCACGTCCTTTTGAGCGATGATGCCGACTAATTTTTGCTCGGCGTCGACGATGGGCAGACGGCGAACCTGGTGGCCCCGCATGGCCTCCTGGGCTTCGTCCAAGCTATCTCCGGGATGACAGAAGACGAGGTCGGAACTCATCACGGCATCGACCCGGATCGCTCCGGGATCTTGGTTGGCCGCGACAACCTTCAGGACAATATCGCGGTCGGTGATGATGCCGACCAGCTTGCGGTTGGATTCGTCGTCCACCACCGGGATGGCGCCGACGTTCTCCTGCTTCATCATCCGAGCGATATCCTCGATGCTCTGCTGGGGAGTCGAGCAGGTCGGCTCGGAAGTCATGATATCTTGGCAGGTTTTCATTTTTTCCTCCTTTTTGGCCTTGTTTTAAGCGGACCGGATGGCTGTTCGCGTTGGACCTCGCGAGGCGAAAGGTCGGGCCGAAGCCCCAGAAAAACCGGCTGGCGAAAGTGGCCGTCGCGGGTCCATTCGGAAAAGCGGATTTCGGCCACCAGCTGGGGCTTAATCCAAGTGCAGCGCTTCATCTCGGAGGGCGGGATGCCATGGGGGCCGGGCTGGGGCAGGTCGAAAAAGGGAAGCTGTTTTTGGGCCAAGGCTTTCATCTGGCGATGCAAAGCTTCGAGCAGCTTTCGATCGAAGCCGGTTCCGACCTTGGAAGCGAACTTCAAATTCTTGCCTTCATAATATCCGACAATCAGCGCCCCGAAGTAAGGCCGGGTGCCGCGGGGCTCGGTGAAACCGCCGATGACGAACTCCTGCTGTTGGGTCACCTTCAGCTTGAGCCAGGCTCCGCTACGCCGACCGCTTTCATAGACCGAATCGGCCCGTTTGGCGATCAAGCCTTCGAGGCTCAGCGAACGGATCTTCTTGAGCAGCAGCTCGGGCTTGCCTTCAAGATTGGCCGAGAAACGGAGCGGGTCGCCGCTCCCGGCGAGGAGCTCCTCGAGCTTCTGCTTGCGCTGGCTCAAGGGCAGCGCCTTCAAGTCCTTTCCCTCGAGCTGGAGGAGATCGAAGGCATAAAAGTAGAGCGGAATCTTCGCCCCTTCGAGCAAGGGGGCTTGGAGCAATTGAAAGGAAGAACGGCCCTTCTCGTCGAGGGCGACGACTTCGCCGTCGAGGACCGCGGTCTTGACCGAAAGCTCGGCGACGGCCTTGGCCAATTCCGAAAAGCGCTCGCTGTAATCCTTGCGGTTGCGGGAGAGGACTTGAACTTTTTTGCCGCGCTTGAGGATCAGCGCCCGGATGCCGTCGAATTTTAGCTCGAGCTCCCAATCGCCGGCCGGGACCCTCTCGACCAGCAAGGCTTTCATCGGCTCGATGAAACTGGGTTTGGCCGAGGGCAGCTTCCGGTCGAGGCTTAGGGCCGGCTTCGGCGCCGGCGGCTTCGGCTTGGCGGCGACACCGCGATTGCTTTGCCAAACTCGCTTTTTCTGCTCGGCGATCTGCCTCATCGTCCGACCGGTCAAGGCCGAACGGTCGTCTTGGCGCGGGCCGATTTCCTTCACGTCGACTCCGTGCTTAATGAGCAGCCAAGGCTCCTTGCCGTTCTCATTGACGCGCATCCGGACCAGCGCCCAATCGCCCTTGAGTTTTTTTCCATGAAGGGTGAAGCCCAACTTGCCTTTCTTCAAGGCGGCCTCCCCACTTTGACCATCGGTATCGAAGGTGCCGTAATCCCAGACCATCACCGAACCGGCGCCGTAGTTGCCGGTCGGGATGATGCCCTCGAAGTCGGCATAGGCCAGCGGGTGATCCTCGACGTGCATGGCCAGCCGCCGCTCGCCGCGCTTGGCCGGCAAGCCCTTGGGAACGGCCCAGGACTTGAGTACGCCGTCCATCTCCAAGCGGAAATCATAGTGCAAAGCCCTGGCGGCGTGCTTCTGGATGACGAAGGAATGGCCCTTGCCTTTCTTGAGCAAGCCCGAAGGCTCGGGCGTGATCTTGAAGTTGCGCATCTTCTGGTAACGGCCGAGTCCCATGATTCATCCTTTCTTGCCCGCCGCCGCTTTCTTCTTCCGAGTTTCGGGTTTGCCGGTCTCCTTGATGCTTCGGCGCAGCACTTCGACCAGATCGATGACGTTGGAGGCCCGCTTCTTCGGCTCGGCCTTGGCCGGAATCTCTTTGCCGCCGGATTTGATCTTGGCGTGAATC
The DNA here is from genome assembly GCA_044869875.1 of bacterium. Classification (GTDB taxonomy): domain Bacteria; phylum UBA10199; class UBA10199; order DSSB01; family DSSB01; genus DATEDP01. The sequence continues at coordinate 4,392 of JBIOXX010000443.1, forward strand.
ATTTTCAGCAAGGCGGCCCGATAATCGTCGTGGTATTTGTCGGGCTTCCATTTATCGCTCATGGTCTTCAGCAGGGTCTTGGCCATTTCCATTTCCTTGGCGGCGATCTTGACCTCCTTGGGAATAGGATAAGAATCGAGGTCCGAAATCTCGTCGGCGAAGTGCATCAACTCCAGTACCAAGGCATGGCGCCGCGGCTTCACCGCCGCCAGATGCTGGCGGGTCTTGATGACGACCTTGGCGATGCCGACTTTGCCGGTATCCTCGAGCACCTCGCGGAGCAGCGAATAGGCTTTCTCGCCGCCTTTGGCTGGCACCATGTAAAAGGGCTTGGCGAAGAAGACCGGGTCGATGTCGTCGAGCTCGACGAAGTCGAGGATGTCGACGGTCTGAGTGGCCTCGACGTCGGCCCGCTTGAAATCCTCGTCCTTCAAAACGACGTATTTTTCGTCCTCGTATTCGTAGCCCTTGACGATCTGGTCCCAAGGGACTTCCTTGCCGTCGACCCCGGCGACCCGCTTGTAGTTGATCGGGCTCAAGTCGCTCTTCCGCAGCAGGCGGAATTTCAGCTCTTCGCTCCGGGTCGCCGAGAAGAGCGAGATCGGGATGGTGACGAGCCCGAAGCTGATCGATCCTTTCCAGATGGCATGCATAAGTCCTCCAGTTTCTGCTTGAGCTTGAGTACCGGCGCGAAAAGGTCGCCGAGCTTCTTGGCTCGCTTAACCACGGCGTCGGCGTCGAAGCTCAAGGCCTCCGGATCGCCGGAACGCAAAGCCTTGCGCAGCTCGGTCCAACGAAGCGGAGTCGAGACGGTCGGCCGTTCTTTCGCACGCAGCGAGTAGACGCAGACCGTCGTCTTGTGGTCGTCATTCTGGCTCCAATCGATGAAAATTTTACCCTTTCGGAGGTTCTTCGCCATCTTCGAAACCACCTCTTGGGGATAGCGGGCCTCGAAGGACTCGGCCAGCTGCTTAGCGAAACCTTTGGTCTTTTCATAGTCGACCGCGGTGTTGAGCGGCACGTAGACCTGAATTCCCTTCGATCCCGAGGTCTTGGGAAAACATTCGAGCTTCGATTTGGCCAAAAAGGCCCGGAGCCGCTCGGCCAAGTCGGCGCATTCGAGGATGCCGACGCCGGGGCCAGGATCGAGGTCGAAGACCATCGCGGTCGGTTGTAAGATATTTTTGCCCAAGCTCAGGCTGACGTGAAGCTCGAGGTCGGCCAAATTCACCAGCCAAACCAGCTGGGCTAAATCCTCGACCATGCAGTAGTGGATATCTTCCCCCTTGCGCTCGCTGAAAACCTTGGTGGTCTTGAACCACGAAGGTCGGTAAGGCGGACAACGCTTTTCGTAGAAGAAAGGGCCGTTGACGCCTTCGGGATAGCGCTTCAAGGTTTTCAGCGAGCGCAAGGGGGAAGATATCCACTACTGCATGGTCGAG
>JBIOXX010000444.1:0-3395 GCA_044869875.1 bacterium
AGCGTTTTAGGGAAGGCCTGATTCAGGCCTTCCTGGCCTTCAACGGTTACCTCGCCGTCATCCTCATCGGCCTTATCTTTTTCTTTCTTTTCAAGGAAGGGATTCAGGCTTTACGGACCATCGGTCCGATGGAATGGATCGGCAACAAGACCCTCGACTTCGACGGCCGCGAGATCTTCGCCTACGTTTGGCAGCCGGTCAGCACCAACCCCAAGTATTCGCTTTTGCCGCTACTCTCGGGCAGCTTCCTGGTGGCTTTGCCGGCGACCTTGATCTCGACGATCATCGGCATCGGCTGCGGGATCTACTTGGCCGAGCTGGCCAAGCCGCGGGTCCGGGAATTCTTGAAGCCGATCATCGAGCTCTTGGCCGGGATTCCCACCGTAGTGATCGGCTTCCTGGCCTTGAGCATCCTGGCCAGCCTCGTCCAAGACGCCTTCCACACGACTTTTCGCCTCAATGCCTTCGTCGGGGCCCTTGGCGTTTCGCTGGTCATCATCCCGGTCATCGCCAGCATGACCGAGGACGCGCTGCGGGCCGTTCCCAACGAGCTGCGCGAAGCTAGCTACGGCCTCGGCGCCACCCGCTGGGAGACCTTGAGCAAGGTAATCGTTCCGGCCGGCATCTCCGGCATCTCGGCCTCGGTCCTGCTCGGCATGGGCCGGGCCTTGGGCGAAACCATGATCGTCCTGATGGCGACCGGCAACGCCGCGCTCTTCACCGCCAACGTCTTTTCGAGCGTTCGCACCATGACCGCGACCGTCGCTTCCGAGCTCGGCGCGGTGGCCCAGGGCAGCGAGCAGTACTACGCTCTTTTCTTCGTCGGTTCGGTGCTCTTTACCTTGACCTTTCTGATCAACCTCGTTGCCGAAATTGTGGTCGAGCGGATGCGCCGGAGGTTGAAGCTGTGAACAAGGGCCGCGATCTGGTCGGACTGATTTTCGAGAGCCTTTGCCGAGCCTGCGCCTTGTTGGTTGCCGCCGTTGTCCTCTTCATCTTGGGTTTCATCTTTACCAAAGGCATCGGCACCATCTCTTGGGAATTTCTGACCACCGCGCCCAGCGACGGCATGACCCACGGCGGCATCTTCCCGGCCATCTTCGGCACCATCGCGATCACTCTTTTGATGATCGTCTTGGCCCTGCCGCTCGGCGTCTCGGCCGCGGTCTATCTCAACGAGTACGCCCATCAAGGCCGTTCGGCCCGCTTCATCCGGGCGGCGATCAACAATTTGGCCGGTGTGCCTTCGATCGTCTTCGGTCTCTTCGGCGTCGGTTTCTTCATCCTCTTCGTCGGTCGCAACCTCGACAAAGTCTTGAACACCGGCCTGCTCTTCGGCCAGCCGGCCATGCTCTGGGCCGCCGCGACCTTGGCGATCCTGGTTCTGCCGGTCATCATCGTCTCGACCGAAGAAGCCCTGAAGTCGGTGCCCAAAAGCCACCGTGAGGCGGCCTACGGCCTGGGCGCGACCCGTTGGCAGGTGATCCGCCGGGTGGTTCTGCCACAGGCTCTGCCCGGCATCCTCACCGGCGCCATCTTGAGCATCAGCCGCGGCGCCGGCGAGACCGCGCCGATTCTTTTCACCGGCGCCGCCTACTTTCTGCCCAAGCTTCCAGTCACCAAACTCTTCGGTGTGATCCCGATGGTCAACCCGCTCGACCAATTCATGGAGCTGGCCTATCACATCTTCATCATGGCCACCCAATCGACCAACGTTCAGCTGACCCGGCCCATCCAATACGCCACCGCCTTGGTGCTCCTAACCATCACTTTCACCTTGAATTTAAGCGCGATCCTGCTCAGGATCCGCTTTCGAAGAAAATTACGCCGAGGATAAATGAACCAAGCCGCCGCCATCGCCCCCGAACCCAATAAGGTCGAGGTGAAATCGCTCAATTATTTCTACGGAACCGAGCAAGCTCTCTTCGACGTCGACATGGCGATCACCGACAAGCAGATCACGGCCATCATCGGCCCCTCGGGTTGCGGCAAGTCGACCCTGATCAAGGCTATCAACCGGATCGGCGAGATCGCCAACGACATCCGGATCGAGGGTGACGTTCACCTCGACGGGGCCAGCGTCTACTCCAAATCGGTCAATCTGGTGGAGCTGCGGCGCCGGGTCGGAATGGTCTTCCAGAAGCCCAACCCCTTCCCCAAGAGCATTTTGGAAAACGTCCTTTTCGGGCCCAAGCTCCACGGAGTTCGCGATCGCGGCCGACTCGAAGAGATCGTCGAAACCAGCCTGAATAAGGCTGCCCTTTGGAACGAGGTGAAGGACAAGCTCAACAAAAGCGCGATGGAGCTCTCCGGCGGCCAGCAGCAGCGGCTCTGCATCGCCCGGGCCTTGGCGGTGGATCCTGAAGTTCTGTTGATGGACGAGCCTTGCTCGGCCCTGGACCCCATCGGCACCTCCCGGATCGAGGAAACCATCGAGGTCCTGAAAACCCAGTATTGCATCGTCATCGTCACCCACAACATGCAGCAAGCCGCCCGCGTTTCCCAGTCGACGGCTTTCTTCATGAAGGGTAAGATCATTGAGTACGATGAGACCCAGAAAATCTTCACCAAGCCGTCGGAAAAATTGACCGAGGATTACATTACCGGGAGGTTCGGATAAATTGGAGCACAGCAGCAGGCAATACGAAGCGGAGCTTCGCGAACTAAAAGACAAGCTCCTCATGATGGGAAGCCGCATTGAAGACCTGATCAAGGATTCGATGCAGGCCTTGATCGAGCGCGACACCGAACTGGCCAAGAAGGTCATTGCCGGCGACCACCCGGTCAACCGCCTTGAGCTGGAAATCGACGAGCTTTGCCTCAAGCTCTTGGCGCTTCGCCAACCGACCGCGGTCGATCTCCGCTTCATCACCCTGGGCCTGAAGATCGTCGCCGACTTGGAACGAGTCGGCGACCTGGCGGTCAACATCGCCGAGCGGGCCATCGAGCTCAATGACGAGCCGCCGCTCAAGCCCTACATCGATCTTCCGAAGATGGTCGGTTTGGTCCAAGGGATGCTGAAGAAAGCCTTGGATGCCTTCGTCGGCGAGGACGTCGATTTGGCCCAAGAAGTCCTCAAGGCCGACGATGAGATCGACGCCCTCAACTACAAGATTTTCGAAGAATTGGTCGACTACATGGGGCGAGACAAAGACAACATCAAGCGGGCCTGTCGCCTGATGTTCGTCAGCCGCTATCTCGAGCGGATCGCCGACCACGCCACCAACGTCGCCGAGATGGTCATCTTCATGGTCCAGGGCCGCGACATCCGTCACATGTATTCGGCCGGCCTTTCTTAAGGCATACCCTCGAATTCCCTTCAAAAAATCACTTATCCACAGTTTTTTTCGTGACTTTTGTGTGACAACTTTGTAAATTCGGTCCATTAAAACGCT
>JBIOXX010000445.1:0-5531 GCA_044869875.1 bacterium
CTGAGCGGCTCGGCCATCTTCAAAAGCTCCGGCGAAACGCCGAAGAAATCCTGGCGGGTGTAGGCTCCGGGCTCGACCGAATATTTTTGGTATTGGCCGTCGACCACCTCGCCCATCCGCTTGACCAGCAGACCGTGCTCGTCTTGGGCCAGCAGCGGATCCCAGTCCGAGCCCCAAATGACCTTGATCACGTTCCAGCCGGCTCCGCGGAACACCGCTTCCAGCTCCTGAATGATCTTGCCGTTGCCTCGCACCGGTCCATCGAGTCGCTGGAGGTTGCAGTTCACCACGAAAATCAAATTGTCCAAGCCCTCGCGGGCGGCGATCGAGAGCGAGCCCAGGGATTCAGGCTCGTCGGTTTCGCCGTCGCCCAAGAAGGCCCAGACCCGGGAGGCCGAGGTGTCCTTGATGCCCCGGGCTTGGAGGTAGCGATTGAAGCGGGCCTGGTAGATCGCGGTCAGCGGCGAGAGCCCCATCGAAACGGTGGGAAACTCCCAAAATTCGGGCATCAGCCAAGGATGGGGGTAGGAGGAAAGACCGCCGCCCTTCTCGAGCTCGCGCCGAAAATTCTCCAGCTCGGCGATACCGATCCGGCCTTCGAGGAAGGCCCGGGCGTAAATGCCGGGGGCGGCGTGGCCCTGAATGAAGACTTGGTCGCCGGAATCTCCCTTGTCCTTGCCGCGGAGAAAATGATTGAAGGCCACTTCGTAGAGCGTCGCCGCCGAAGCGAAGGTCGAAATGTGGCCGCCGATGCCGGGATATTTTTTGTTGGCCCGGACCACCATCGCCATGGCGTTCCAGCGAACCAAACTGCGGATCCGCCATTCGATCGCGCTGTTGCCGGGGTAGGGTGGTTGAGCCTCGACTGGAATAGTATTGACGTAGGGCGTGTTCAGGCGCGGTGGCAGAGCCGCGCCCCGGGCCGCGGCATGGATCAACAACTGGTCCAAGAGCCGGCGCACCGGCCCCGGCCCGTGGGCCTGCAGCGTCGCATCGAGCGACCGAAACCAATCCTCGGTTTCGCGGGGATCGATACCGTCATTTTTCGGCGTTTCAGCCATGCGAAAGAGATTCTAGCATGGCCGGCTTTTCGCGCCGGAATGATTTTATTGGCTTAGGGAACTTCGGCTTTTTTCCGGCAGAACAGCGCGTCAAGGCTGTAGGGTCCGCCGCCGCGGAAGATGAAGAACAGCGCGACGAGGCCCAAGGTCATCGGATATTCGAAGCCGCCGTCCTTGGCGAAGAGGCCGTTCTTTAAGTGAACCTGGGCTACCGCGGTCGCCATGACGCAGAAGACGCCGAAGGCCGCCAGTGGCGTGAGCAGACCGAAGATCAAACCCAAACCGCCGCCGAGCTCGCCGGCGATTGCCAGGTAGACGCCGATTTTGGGGATGCCCATGCCGGCAAATGCTTCAATGGTTTGAGGCAAGGATTGAACCTTTTGCCAACCATGAGCGGCCATAATGATGCCGGTACCGATTCGAAGAAGAGTGAGGGCCAGGGGTTCGAGACGAGTGCGCATCGACATGAAACCTCCGGTGAATAGAGTTTATCCGAATATGAAGGGGCTTGAGACGACTGTCCACTAATAAACGGCCGGGGCCGGGACGGCTTCGGGTCGGCGTTTTCGTCGAATGTAGAGCGCCATCACGGCGGGTAGGAAGCACATCCCCATGAGCATGCAGCAGGTGAGGCCGAGAATGACGACCTTGCCCAGCTGGGCGACGCCTTGATGGCTGGCGAAAGCCAGGCCGATGAAGGAAGTCACCGAGTCAAGATAGGTGATCATGACGGCCTTACCGGTGGATTTGAAGAGGAAGTCGAGGTTGTTCGAGCCCTCTTCGCGGAAGCGATGGAGAATGTGGACGCCATTGTCGGCGCCGATGCCCAGGATCATCGGCAGGGCAATCATGTTGGCGGTATTGAAGGGAAGGTCGAACAACGACATCAGGCCGAAGAGCGAAAAGACGCCGAAGACCAAGGGCAGCGAGCTGAGCAATGCGTAGCGAAGGGAGCGGAAGTCGATTAGAAAAAGCAGAAAGATCGCGATGGCCGAGTAGAAGGCGGCGCGAAAATAGTCTTTTCGCACCAGTCTCAAGATTTCGAAGAACATGACCGGCGGCCCGGTGACTTCAGCCGAAACTTGGCGGAGCTCGCCGATGAAGGTTTCCAAGGGCCCTCGTTCCCAGATGTTGACCTTGGGATAGGCGTAGATCGCGTAGGTGCCGTCCTTGGAAAGGAAGCGATCGCGGATATCGCTAGGCAAGTCCTTGAGCTGCATCGGCGCCGCGGCCGCCGCCGCCTTCAAGGTGCCGCGCAGAGCTCCGAAGAAAGTGGTCTGGAAATCGGCCACCGTCGAGGCTAGGAGACCCTCGACCGTGCGGCGAGCCCCGGTGTCCAAGGACGCCGCCGGAAATTTTGTCAAGGCGACGTCGACGGCGGCGATGCCTTCTTCGGCCGAAGCCACGATCTTTTCGCCTTCGGTGGCGGAAAGAGCCCGGTTCTGAACTTCTTCTAAATTGGCTTTCAAGCGGAGGAGCTGGTGCTTCAATTCCTCGGGTCGGGGCGGAATCAGGGCGGTGTCCGGCAAATCCAATACGACTCGGCGGAGCCGGGCGGTGATTTCGGAAGGACGATGTTCCGGATAGACCGAGCCCAGCCACTCGACCCGCTGGACGGTCGGCAATTTGGCCGTCGCGGCGGCGATGTGCTCGGCCTCGTCAACCGAGCCGGTCATGAAGATGCCGGCCCGCGGCGAGAGATTGGTGTCGATCAACTTCTTCTCGTAGCGGACGGCTTCAGTATTTTTGGCTTGGAGATTGAGCAGGTTGTTGTCGAAGTCGATTCCATGTTGGGGGCTAAAAAACATATAGGCTCCCCAAGCCGAGATCACGACCACCATGGCGACGATCCAGCGGGCGCCTCCGAAAAAGAAGCTGCGCACATGCTGCATCCAAGGCCGGAGCGGGCTGGCAGTCGAAATATCTGGGATTTTCAAGGCTGCCCGGGACTTGTTGCGATCCCAGACAACTAGGAAGGCCGGCAGAACGAAGATCATGCTCGTCGCCGAGATCAAGACTCCATTGCCGGCGATCCAGCCCAGTTCGGCGAAGCCCTTCAGCTCGACCAAGGTGGTGGCGTAAAAAGCCGCGGCGGTGGTTGCGGCCGAGGTCATGATGTTACCGAAGACGTGGACGATGGTTTCCTCGATGGCCTGGGCGACGTTGCGGCCCTTTTGCAGCTCCTCCTCGTAACGGGCAACGAAATGGACTCCATAATAGGTGCCTTGCCCGACCAGGATGACGATGAAGGCCATCGAGAAGAGATTGAGATGGCCGACAGTCAAGGTTGCGAAACCGAAGACCCAGGTCAGAGTCAGATTGAGGTTGAGCAAGCCGAGGAAGGGTCGGGCGAAGGAATGAAAAGCCAAGATGAAAATGATGGCGGTCGAGACATAGGCGAAGATGCTGGCCAAGGTCATGTCTTTGCGGCTGATCCGGAATTGATCGTCGTTTAAGGCCGGGCCGCCGGTGACGCCGATGGTGACGCCCGGCGATTCGGGCTGGATCTTCTTGATTTGGCCTCGAACCCAACCGACCAGCTTTTCGGCGATCTTATAATCCTGCTTGCTGTCGACCGGCCGGATCAGCATGACGTGCATCTTGCCGTCGTCGGTGCGAAGGTAACCGTACTCGTCGACGCTGGCCTTGGCTTCGGATCCGGCCTCGAGCCGGTTGGCGACGGCCGCTTGGTCGAGCTTCTGGCCTTCGAGGAAGTCCTTGAAAAGGACCAGGGGCTGGATCAGCTTGGCGAAATCTCCGGCCTTGGCGTCGGAAGCCTTGCCCTGGCGGAGGCCTTTTTCGAGCGAGAGGTTGAAGTAGTCGAGAAAATCGGGCCAACTTTGGGCCTCGAAGAGAGCGCGGACGCCGCCGTCGGGATTCTCGGCTTCCTGGAGCAGGGCCTCGGCCTGGCCCTCATCTAAAAATTGAAAGGCATGCCGCTTGAAGAGGCCAAGGTCGACCTTGTAGAAGACGTCCCTAATATAATGATGGGGATCTTGGGCCAGCTCCTCGGCCAAGCGGTCCATGGTGGCCCGGCGTTCGGCTTGGTTCGAGCCCTCGAAGACGAGAATCAGGTATTCGACGGCGCCGAATTTTTTTGTATAGGAAAGAAAGCGACGGTTGGTCGGGGTATTGTCGGAGTAGAGGTCGAGAATCCCGGTTTGGGATTTGAGAAAGAAGATCGAGCCAAAAAGGCTGACAACGGTCAAGGCCAGCGCGATGCCAATCACGGTTTTGGGATGAGCGTAGAGCCAACGGGCGTAACGCCGAAGCAATCCTTGAACCATAGGCGCTGGCTGTAAGCCGCGAGGGCGGCAAAGTCAAGCTGGTGAGTTTGCGTAGCATGTCTGAATTCTTGAATGATTACGACTATGTTTTCCCGAAAGAAGCAGTGGCCCAAGAGCCGCTGGCCGAACGCTCGGCTTCGCGCCTGCTCCGCCTAGGCCGGCGGAGCGGAGATATCCACCATGCCCGTTTTGCCGAGCTACCCGATTTTCTCCAAGCCGGCGATCTGTTGGTCGCCAATGACACCTCGGTGCTGGCCTCGCGGCTCTATGCCCGCAAGCTCAGCGGCGGCCGAGTCGAGGTCTTCTTGATTCGGCCCTTCGGCGAAGGCGAATGGGAGGTCTTTCTTTCGCCGGCCCGAAGTTTAAAGGAGGGGATGAGTTTACAGATCATTTCGCGGTCCGAGGATAGGACCTTGGGACCGGAGCTGCGAATCGCGGCAATGGGGCCCGAAGGATTCCGAGTGAAGTTTCGAAACGAGCAAGAGGAGCGACAGGCTTTGAGCGAATTCGGCGAGATGCCGCTTCCGCCCTACATCGCCCGCGAGCTCCCGCGGGATAGCGACCGCGAACGCTACCAAACGGTCTTCGCCGCAAGCCCTGGCGCCGTTGCCGCGCCGACCGCCGGCCTTCACTTCAACGATACGATTTTGGCGGCTTTGGCCGCGAAGAATATCGCTTTCGCCAAGCTAACTCTTCACGTCGGCCCCGGAACTTTTCTGCCGGTGAAGACCGAGCGGGTCGAAGACCACGTCATGCACGCCGAATTCTATTCCATTCCCGAGGCGACTCGAAACGCGGTGAACGATTGCAAAAAGCGCGGCGGCCGGGTGATTGCGGTCGGAACGACCAGCCTCCGCGCGATCGAGAGTTGGGCTCGGAGCGGGGAGAGCGAAGGCGAGACTCGGATCTTCGTGCGACCGGGTTACGAATTTCGCCGGATCGACGGTTTGTTGACCAATTTCCACCAACCCAAATCAACCCTGCTCATGCTGGTCAGTGCCTTGGCCGGCAGGGAAAATATCCTGCGGGCCTATCGCGAGGCGATCGAGCAGGGGTATCGTTTGTTTAGTTACGGTGATTGCATGTTGATTATTTGAGGAATGTCATCCTGAGCGCAGCGAAGGATCTATGACCACCTTGGTAGGTAGGAGGTCCTTCGCTGCGCTCAGGATGACAGTGCTGC
>JBIOXX010000446.1:0-3218 GCA_044869875.1 bacterium
CCATCCGCTTCGCTAGAAGCCGGTAGGCTTCGATCATCACGAAAGGCGAGCTCGCCTTCATCGAGATGATCATGTCCTTGTAACTTTCGGCTTCGGCCAGTCGAACGAATTCCAGCGCCGATTCGACCATGCCGAGCGGCGTGTCGCCGTAGCGGTTCATGATCCGGTCGCTCAAGCTGCCGTGGTTGGTGCCGATTCGCATCGAGACCCCGCGCTCCTTGCACTTGCGGACCAGCGGGATGAATTTTTCGGCCATCCGGGCCAGCTCGGCCTCATATTCGGCGTCGGTGTATTCCTTGACGGCGAAGAGCTTGCGGTCGGCGTAATTGCCGGGATTGACCCGGACCTTCTCGACGTGATCGGCGGCGATCATGGCCGCCTGAGGGGTGAAATGGATGTCGGCCACCAGCGGCACTTTCATGCCCTCGGAATGGAGCCGGGCCCGGATGTTCTTGAGGTTCTCGGCGTGATGAATGGTGGGGGCGGTGATTCGGACGATCTCGCAGCCGGCTTCGACCAGCTCCCTCGCCTCCTTCACCACGGCCTCGGTATCCATCGTGTCGGAGATGGTCATCGATTGGACGCGGATCGGGTTAGATCCGCCGACGCCGACGTCGCCGACCTTCACTTCCCGGGTTTTGCGGCGCTGATAGGAAAAGAGCGAGGGAGTATAAAACCTCATGTCGCGGTTTAAACACGGCAAAAAAAAGGGGTCAAGCCCCCAGGCTTGACCCCCTGTACCCCTCAAATTCGATTCTTACTTCAGGTCGGCCGCGTCGGTGAAATAACCCGAGTCGTAGTTACCCTTGCCGAGGCCGTAGCTCAGACCCATCGAGAGCGTCTTCGCCGGGCTCGGAACCTCGCGCGGAAACATGCTCGCGTTCAAAGTGGGAATATGAGCGGCCTTGGGTGCGGGACCCTTACCGGCCGGACGCGAAACGCTGCCGGTGGCGCGCACCGGAAGCGACCCATCGGCGGGCCGCAGCGGCTTCACGCCCTTCGGCGTGTAGGTACCCTGGACATAGGCCGAACCGACGGCCGGATGCCACGCAGCGCTCTTCTTACCGTGAGCCAGGGCCTTGCCCCGCTCCTTGTCGGTCAAAAACAATCCCTTCATCAAGATGATGCCCGAACGCGAAGTCTCGTTGTTTTGGACCGGCGTCGACTTAGGCTTGGCTGGCGCGGGCTTCGCGGCGACCTTGCCGGGCTTTTGGCCACTAATTTCGCCGTTGATCTTCCCGAAATCCCCGAAGGAAAAAACGGGCTTTTTAGCAGTAGCTTTAGGCGGTGTCATTGGAAGTGTCCCCTTTCAAACGGCGTCTTGGAGTTCAACGCCTCTTCTCATCCAAGCAGAAGGATTAGCAACGAACATGCCAAAGTAAGAAAACACCCCGGCTTGGGGGGAAGCCAGAAGTCTCAAATAACGATTATTAATGGTATTTCTATTCGTTAAGAGGTTATCGCCGTCGCTCCGGAATATGACGCGCTGCGTGCTTGGAGGCCCCGAACTTTGGGGTTCTAGCTCCTCAATTTCCTTCAAATCCGGGCTTGTAGGCCTCGATTAGGCGGCCAAGGCAACTTGGAGGTTACGGGCAATGCTGTGACGAACCTGGCGCCACTCGGCGGCACCTTCGATCAGGCGGGCCTTGCGGCGGGCATCGGCACCGAGGCGGTTCGAGAAGGAAACCAGCTTCTTAAGAGCGGCAACGGCCACATCGTAGTTGGCCTGGGCATCCTGGGTCATCGATTGAGCCTGAGCAGCGCTCAGCGACTGGCTGCGGGCCAGGGTGGCCGAACGTTGGGCTTGGAGGAGCTTGGCCTTGACGGTGTTCAGCTCGGCATCAAAAGCGGCCTGGAGGGCCTGGGCATCGATGTTGGCGACATTCGAGGTGGCGAAGGTACCGATCGGGAGGGCCGGAAGCTCGGCAACCGGGGTCTGGGACTTCGAAGCAACGATGTTTTGGAATTTGCTGAGGGAAGAATTTTTCGGGCTGCTGTGAAATTGCGTGGCCATGGCCATGCTCCTTCTTCAGCATGCCCCCGGGCAACGCTTAGAACGTGTGCATGAGACTATAAAGCAAAGCCGGTGCCAGGCTTGAAAGGTTGCTCAATATTTTATAAGTAATTGATTTTAAATATGAATTTAGAATCGACTTCGTTCGAACGACATGGGATCGCTTGAAAAATTGGGAGTTGAGTCCTCAATCGGGAAGGAAAAGGGGGAAGGGGAAACCCCGAATCAGCGGGAAGCCACCTGCCTGGGTCTTTGCGGCCAGGGAGCTCCGATCAGGCGGGCCAGGCGGGGCAGATCGGAGGCCTGAGGATCCAAGCGGCAAAGGGTGGAGAAATGAGGTCCGGCCTCTCGGGTGCTGCCAAGGCGCCCCAAAGCCAGGACTAAGTTACGGCGATAACTGGCGTTTTGGGGATCGGAGGTGACCGCCTGGCGATAAAAAACGGCGGCCTCATTATATCTTCCGGCATCGAAGGCCATATTGCCCAACTCGAAAGAGGCCGGGGAAAAGGAAGCATCCAGGGCTAGAGCCGCTTGAAAATCGGCCCGGGCACCCGTGGGGTCGCTCAAATTGTCGCGACGAACGAAACCTCGGTTGAGCAGAATGTGGGGATTGTTGGGGTCGATTTGCAGGGCCCTTGCGAAGTGAGTCAGTGCCGTTTGCGGAGCCGAGCTTCGCTGGTCCAGGGCCCGGTTGTTCCAGTGCCAGGCCAGGAATTCCCGCATGCTCAAGCGGGTGAATTGGCGATGGGGTTGATTGAAGCCCCCAAAAACCGGATCGAGCAAATAGGTCTGCCCTCCAATGTCCAAACCGGTGACGATGTGCCGGGCCTGATGGCCGTCGCTATCGACGTGGACCCAAACTGGGTAAGGACTGAAGCCGGCTCGGTTCAGCAAATTTAAAAGGGTTTTGGTGCATTCGGTGCAGTCGCCGCGGCGGCTGGAGAAAACTTCGTCAACGTTGCGCTCGACCTCATTCTCCACGATGGTGAGGCCCAAACCGCTACTGGACGTCACCCAATCGTAGATATGCTCGGCCAAGGCTCGGTTCACCCCAGTGGGGAGATTGTGTTCGCTGCGCCAGGTGGCCACGCTGGCGTCGAAACGGCGCAGCACAGCGGCCGAGGTCGCATTGCCCGATGCTTGCCAAGGCAAGGGCTCGCCGGCGAAGCGTTGGTAAGCGGCGGCATGAGAGCTCGATTGCACC
>JBIOXX010000447.1:0-6256 GCA_044869875.1 bacterium
GGCCCTCGGCCTGCAGCTCAGGATCGCGCTCGGCTTCGAGGGAATGCAGCTCAGCGGTGAAGACCGAAGAGCCCCCGTTGGAAATAGGTCTAAAAGTCACCCGGAACCTCAAAATGGAACGATTTGGCCAATCTTCGCCCTCTAGGCCCCAAAGTTGCGCGCTGCCTTAGAAGGCGAAAAGGGATCTTTTCTCGAAGTCTTTGAGACGGACCGGCACTCGCTTGGCTCCCCAGCGCCCGGGCTTGGGCTCGAAAACTCCGGCCAGCGGAGTCGAGCAGAATTTGCAACGGCCCTGAGCGTCCAAATTCCAAGCAGTGAGGACGTACCAATCGCGGCCGATTAAAAGTTTTTGGCAGCCGCTGCAATAAGTGCTGCCGCCCTCACCGTCATGGACGTTGCCGGTGTAGACGTAATGCAGTCCATTCTTGAGGCCGATGCTCCGAGCCCGGGTCAAGGTCGCCGGCGGCGTCGGCGGCCGGTCCATCATCTTATAGTCGGGATGGAAGGCGGTGAAGTGCAGCGGCACGTCGGGACCGAGGTTTTCCCGAATCCACTGGGTCTCTTCCTCGATCTCCTTGTCGGAGTCGTTCAAGCCCGGAATGAGCAGGGTCGTGATCTCGAACCAGACTTTGGTCTCGTGCTTGAGATATTTCAGCGTCTCCAAGACCGGCTCGAGCTTGGCGCTGCAGATCTTGGCATAGAATTCCTCGGTGAAGCCTTTCAAGTCGACGTTGGCCGCATCCATGTAGCGGTAGAACTCGGCCCGGGGCTCGGGACAGATCTCGCCGGCGGTCACCGCCACCGCCTGGATGCCGCGCTCGTGGCAGGCCTGGGCTACATCGATGGCGTATTCCAAAAAAATCACCGGATCGTTGTAGGTGAAGGCAACGCTGCGGCAGCCCAGCGACTCGGCGGCCCGGGCGATCAGCTCCGGCGAGGCCTCGTCGGAAAGGGTGTCGATTTCCCGCGACTTGCTGATGTCCCAATTCTGGCAGAAGCGGCAGCCGAGGTTGCAGCCGGCGGTGCCAAAGCTCAAGACCGGGGTGCCCGGCAGAAAGTGGTTCAGCGGCTTCTTCTCGATCGGGTCGATGCAGTAGCCGCTGGACCGCCCATATGTTGTGAGGACGATTTGATCGCCCTCGCGGGCCCTCACGAAGCAGAGGCCGCGCTGGCCCTCGTTCAAGCGACAGAAACGGGGACAGGTGTCGCATTGGATGCGGCCGTCCTCGAGGCGGTGCCAATACTTGGTGGGCACGGTATTCTGCATATCGCTTCCCTTCACCTCAAAATACCTTAAAATTCGCAAGCCGGGAACAGCTCCGGTCAAAGGAGGAAATATGGCCCGCGAAGTCCTCGTCAAGGCCGGCCCCAAGGGTCTAAACCAACAAATCGAAGCCGGCGGCCACCGACTCCTGGCCGACGAACCGCTGGATGGGGGCGGCACCGATACCGGTCCCAATCCCTACGATTTGCTGCTAGCCGCCTTGGGCTCCTGCAGCTCGATCACCCTTCGTTTATATGCCGACAACAAGGGCTGGGAGCTCCGGGGCGTCGAGATCAAGCTCCGGCATGAAAAGGTTCACCTCAAGGATTGCAAGGACTGCGAGAGCCCGAACTCCAAGATCGATTTCATCCACCGCGAGATCAAGTTGATCGGAAATTTGAGCGAGGAGCAGCGCCAGCGGCTGCTCGAAATCTCCGACCGCTGCCCGGTGGCCCGAACCCTCCAATCCGAAGTCCGCATCGAGAGCAAACTGGTGCCGCTCTCTACCTGACTTGGACCGATTCGAGGATGGCGCCCAAAACCGGCTCGGCCTTGTCGAATTCGGCCGGCGTCGGGGCGCCGAGCAGGATCGTCAGGGAAATGGTGCCGTATCTCTCGTCCTCGAAATATCCGGTCCAAACCGCGGTGGTCTGGCCATCGCCCCTTTGCTGCAGCTCAAGCAAGCCCTGGGCCTTGCCTAGATCCTTGCGGGCATATCCCAGGATTTCGCCGCGCTCCAACTGGTTGGCCGATTTTTGCAAGAGCGAGGGGAAGAGGCTCTCGTAAGGAATCGTCTGGTCGAAGAAGGTCGCATTGGCGACGAAGTAGGCCGAGCGGTCCTCGGGTCGAAACTCTGCTTCGCGGCGGATCAAGCTGAGCTGTTTCCACCCTGCCGGAACCTTGAAGCGGATCGGCTGTTCAGGCCAAGCGACTTCGGCCCAAGCGGCGGTGTCAGCATCCTTGCGCAGCGAACGGCCGCCCGCGGCATTAACCCCGGGGTTCACCGCCGGCGCTGCCGGTTCCATCGCCTCAGGCGGTGGCGCCGCCGCTCCGCCTGGACCGGCAATGTCCAGCGAGCGGCCGTCGGCCATTTCGAGCCGGCCCGATTGGAAATGCCAAATTCCATGCTGGCGGTCGAGCGAGGCGTAATACTTGCCCTTGGCCTTGCTTCCCTTCACCGACATCGAGAAGGAGGCCTTGCCGCTGCCGCCGCCGTCGGTCGAGAAATTGCCGATCGGCCAGCCGGTGTCCCGGATTTCGCCGAGGTTCTCCCGGGCCACCGGGCTCTGCTGCAAGACCGCCACCGCCATCTTGGCCGCCTCGGAGTCCTTCAATTGGGAGAAGACGAAAAAAACAATCCCGCCAATGGTCAGACAAATCAGGAGAAAGAAAGCGACGACCGCGAAGACGACGTATTTGACCCAGCTTTTGGATGGGCTGGGCAGGTTGGGATCTTGCATGGTTGGCTCCAGAAAAATCGTTCGCCATATTCTGCCGACCCGATTAGATTTTGTCGAATTCTTATGAGGAAAGCCTGATGGGAAAATTCCTGCCCTCGCTGATCGTCTTGATCTTCATCGCGCTGATCTCGGTGATTTCGGGTTTCTATTCGGCGACACCGCCGGAATTGAGCTCGGCGACTTACTTCGGGCCCTGGCATCTCTTGAGCGGAACTTTTCAAGGCGATCCAGTCTTCTTCGATACCCTCTCGCACTTTAGCATTCTCCGTCTCGGGATTTGGCAGAACTCGGGTCTGGCGGTCCTGATCGGCTTTCACACCCTTTTCGTCCTCTTGGTCTTGCGTAAGGCATGAGCTACTTCCAACTCTTTTTCCAAAATTTCGCCATCGAGGCCGTCTTCCTCGGCATTGTCCTGTTCCGCAAAAATTTGGGCCGGGTCCTCTTCCTCGTTCTCCTGGCCAATGCCCTCACCCATCCCCTGGTCGTTTTCGGCTTCATCGCCTATCCCGACTCGACCTTGATCGTCACCTTGCTGGCCGCCGAGGCCTTCACCATCTTGGTCGAAGCTTCTATCTATTGGAAAAAATTGAACTTATCCTGGTGGACGGCGCTGATCACGGCGACTTTGGCCAACCTTCTGAGCTGGGAGCTGGGCCCGCGCCTCAGCTGGTTGGCCATGAAATACCAGTTCTATTTCTAGGACTTAGCCGCAACTTTTCCTCGCCCAAACCGACCTGTTAAGACTATTTCAATTTTTCAGAGGGACGGGCACATGACATCTAGGGGGCTATCCGCGCCGTTTTCGGCGCGTGGGCTGGACACATCGACGTGGGGCGCCGCCGCCTTGCGAGAGCTAAATTCCCTTTCGCGCGAAGAAGACCTCGAGCTTTACGGCCAGGGCCTATTCTCCCTGGCCCAACGTCTGCTGAAGCAGAACCGGGTCGAATCGGCGCTTCGCCTTTTTCATCATCTCCAAGAGAACCAGCCAAAATCCTCGGCCATCGCCGTCAAGGCCGGCCGCGAAATCGACGCTATCGAAGGTCGCGGCGCGATCGGCGGGCGGATCGAATTTTCAATCAACCGCTTCGGCCACGAAGCGATGAATCCGGCCCTGCTCTTCGGGATGGGCGCCGCCGGCACCGTGTTCAAAGTGTCCCGGGCCGCCCTGCTCGGAAACCTTTTGAGCTCGCCGGTGGCGAGCCTCGCCACCCGCGGTCTCGGCGCCCGAGCCTTGGCCGGAGCCGCCGCCTTCGCTTTGGAAGCGCCGAGCTTCGTCGCCGCCACCCACGGCGCCCGCTGGTTACTCGGTGAAAAGATTTCCGGCCCCTCGATCGGCAAAGAGCTAGCCAGCGCTTACTTAACCTTGGGCGGCTTGAAGCTCTTGGGCTCGGCTGGCGAACAGGCGCTGCGGCTCAGCGGCGGTGGCGCCCTGGCTCGCGCCACGATTCCCCAGGCCAGCGCCTATCTCGGGATCCTCGCCGGTCACGGCCTTGAGCACTTAAGCGGCCTGCACAAGATTTCCAGCGGCGACACTTGGCTCCTCGACTCCTTAGTAACGCTGGCCCAATTCCGGGTCGGCGGCGAGCTTTCGAACCGACTGCTCGGCAAACGTTTCGCCAATTTCCAAGACGAACTGAACCTGGCCGCTGAGAACTCGGCGCCAACGTCGAAGCTGCCGCAAATCGGCAGCGGAAACGAAAGCCTGGCCCTGGCCGCCGGAGCGGTCGAATCTAAGTCCGGCTTCTCCCGGGTCCTCTCGCCCGAAATCTTCGCGATCCAGGGCAGCGAGCGAAAGTCGGGTTTTTGGAAAAACGAGGGTGTCGCTCCAGGCACCGTCCCGCTTAAGATCCGTTGGGTGCCGGAAGGCCTACCCCGCATCATCGTCGAAAAATCTTCGGATCCGATCGCAGCCATCGCCACGACGCTCGAAAGCCACATGAAGAAGATCCACCCGCCATCGGTGGAGATCCATTACCAAGGGCGCATGATCACTCCCCGGGATCAGGACGTGCTCCGAGAACGGCTCCGTCCTCTCTTCGAGGAGCGAACCATTCTCAACGGCTTCTTGGCTGCCATCGCCTTCGTCGAAGGCTCTCCCAAAATGGCCATGATCTACACCAAAGAGAGCAACGATCGGATGGACTACAAGTTCACTCAGATTCAGGTGCCCGATGCCTATTGGGGCACACCGACGACTCCAAATAGCCCGGCCGTCGCCCGAACGATGAGTGGAATCGAGGAGGTCCAACGCCAACTCCCCAGCCTCCTCCAAGCCACCAACGCAAGGGTCAGCCTGGAAGGCATTTGGAGCATTCGCGATAACATGACCCTTTCCCAGCTGCTGGAGAAGGCGAAGGAATTTGCCCCGGGCCAGACCTTCACCTTGGTCCGCAGGGAAATGTCGGCCCAGATCGTCTTCAGCTGGGGAATAGAAAGCGGCGTTCGGCGAGTGTCTTGGAAGACCCAGCCGATTGATTCGAGCTCGCCCAACCTCGGGGTCAACCCCGCGGCGAATCCGACGCCGCGAACGCCGCCGGTGGCCGAAGCCCCGGAACGAATTTCCGATTTCGACCGGAAGGCCGTGCTTCCACCCGAGCCGAGCACCGCCGAACTCCAAGTCATCCAATGTATCAATCATAAAGAAGCCTTGGAAGCTTTCCACAACCTGATCACCAGTCAGGGCGGCTCGTCCTTTCAGACTCCACCGATTGAAATGCGACATGGCAGCTTGGACGAAAGCTACCTACCCCTTCTCGCCACCATGCTATCGAGCAATCCGCTGCCCGAAGGGCGAAAAATCTCCCTTGTTTGGCACGAGCGGCCGGGAGGTCTCTTGAAGATTAAAAACGAGAACGGCCGAATCGAGGCCGAGCTTCGGAAGTTCGGTGAACCGATTCAGATCTTCTGGCTGAAACCTCACGAACAGCGCTTCGTCAAAGCTCGTTGATGTTTTTTTTCGCCGCCGAATCGGTCGGGCCCTGGGGGTCGAAGCCATAGGGACAATGGCGGCAGCCGCTCTCGCAGCAATAGCCCCGCTTCAATAAGTAGGCGGCGGTGAAAACCATGAAGCCGTCCTCGTTGAAATAGTAGTCCTCGCCGAAACGAAGCTCTTCCTTGGCCATCTATTGCACTCCGCAAATTTCTTGAATTTGCTGCGCGGACCGGCCAAGCCGGCCCTTGCCAGGACTTTGCCACGAAGGCTGGATTTTGTCGCGCCTTTGATCGAGAATCGAAACATGGCCGAACCCCAAGAGCCGATTCGAGTTTGGAACTACCACTTGGACGCCGAGGGCCAGCTCTGGCACGACGGCTCGGTCTTCGACGATCCCAATATCCTGAAACTCTTCATGCGAAAGATGGAGCGCTTGCCCGACGGCCGCTACTTCGCCCTCTGCCAGGGCGAGCAGTGCTATTTCGATCCCGAGGACACGGTCTACGTCGTCCAATCGCTGCGGCCAATGCCCGACAAGATCGAGCTGGTTTTCCAAGGCGGTTATCGCGAGGACCTCGATCCCCGCACTCTTCACGTCGG
>JBIOXX010000448.1:0-3291 GCA_044869875.1 bacterium
CGATAGAGCCAAGCAAAAGGAAATGTGGGTGCGGGGCTACGTCTCGACCTGTTTCGGCTGCCCCTACGAAGGGAAGGTCGATCCCAAGAAGGTCGTCGAGGTGGCGAAGAAGCTCCACGCGATGGACGTCGACGAGATTTCCATCGGCGATACCATTGGTGTCGGGACGCCCAATCAGGTGACCGATCTCGTCCAGCTTCTGGCGAAGGAAATCCCTCTCGAAGAAATCGCACTCCACTTCCACGACACTCGCGGAACGGCGCTGGCCAATGTCCTCGCCGGAATCCAGGCCGGCGTGACAAAATTCGACAGCTCGGCCGGCGGACTGGGCGGCTGCCCTTACGCGCCGGGCGCGTCGGGGAACTTGGCCACCGAAGACTTGCTCTACATGTTGAAGGGAATGGGGCTCGAGACCGGCGTCGATCTCGACAAAGTGGTTCAGGCCTCGCAAACCATTGCTAAGGCCTTAAACCGCGTGCTCCCGAGTCGGTATTTACAAAGCTTAATAAATTGCGAGTCGTAGTCGGTACGTCGTTTTGAGGATTCGAAGGGTAGCTTTGCTTCTGCCGGCTTGGGCAGTCGCAGGTCCTTCGCTTTGCTCAGGATGACATTCCTTTTTTCGAAATTAACTAAGACCAACCACCTTGGGTTCCACCACAAACTCGCCGGCGAAAGGGTTGCCCCAGTCGGCCAGCTTTTCCGCGAAACCCAAGGCGTAGGAGTCGCCGGTCGCAGCCAATTCCAAAATCCGCGG
Source organism: bacterium (assembly GCA_044869875.1). GTDB lineage: Bacteria > UBA10199 > UBA10199 > DSSB01 > DSSB01 > DATEDP01. The sequence continues at coordinate 755 of JBIOXX010000448.1, forward strand.
GCAGAACTCCGAGCTCTCGACCAAGGCCTTCAGCATCGGCCCGTAAACTTCGTCGTTCTGGTAAGCCGCCAGAAAATCGATCAGCGCCGCGAGGTGGTCGAAGCGGGCGCCCTCGTTCAAAACCGAGAAAGCCGCGTTCGAGCCCTCGATGGCGACGCCGGCCAGGTTGAAGAAGAAATCTTGGGGACCGGCCACCAACAATTGGCTCAAGAGATATTGGACATTGCCGCAGCCCAGCTCCGACAAGACCGCGAGTTGGGGCAGGATGGTGACATCGTTGGCGGCCGCCAGTTGGTAAGCCGCGACGTCGAATTCAATCTGCAAAAGAACTTCTTCGGCGAGAAAATTGCCCGATAAGGCCGCCTCGGCCAGGGCGAAGAGCCCGGCGGGATCGTGAGAGGCGAGGTCATTGACGAAGAGAGTGGAATTTTCGGAAAGGTTTGCGACGGAAAGTTCGGCTAGGCTGCTGGTCTCTTGCATTTCGATCCTCCTTCAGGACAGCAGACTCTAAAGCAAGCCCCGTGCCACGATGATTTCTTTTCGATTTTTGCTAAAAATCGGCCAAATTCGAATTTTCCCGAGCCTCGCTCCGGGAAATCTCGGCGACAAAAACCCCAATCGCTACAGGGGAGTGGGGAGTGGAGCCCACGATTTAGGTTGAGAGAACTCGTGCCGAGGGAGAAAATGGGGCCAGGATGGTTTGGCCAATCCCCCTTTTTGCCGTTTCGAGGGGATGAATCGGGAGCCGAAGTAGAACGGCGTCAGGCAACCGGACCGAAACCATCCTTTTTTCTGTCCATCCGCCAGATTGACTTGACCCTCCGCCGGTGTTACCCCTAAGTCCCCGAAAATCGGGCTTTTTTAGGGATAAACGATGTTCTCTTGCCTCAAGAAAGACATTCAGGTCGCCCGCGAGCGCGACCCCGCGGCACGTTCCGGCTGGGAAATCATCCTCTGCTATCCGGGCGTCCACGCGCTGTTCTGGCATCGGATCAATCACCGACTCTGGAAACGGGGTTGGAAATTGCTCGCCCGTTGGATGGCCAGCGTGATCCGCTTCTTCACCGCGATCGAGATCCATCCCGGCGCCAAGATCGGCGAAGGCTTCTTCATCGATCACGGCTTGGGCGTCGTCATCGGCGAGACGACGATCATCGGGAAAAACGTCACGATCTACCAGGGCGTCACCTTGGGCGGAACCTCCTGGAAGAAGGAGAAACGCCATCCGACCATCGAGGATAACGTCGTCATCGGCGCCAGCGCGGTGGTCCTCGGTCCGATCACGGTCGGCCACGACAGCAAGATCGGCGCCTGCTCGGTGGTGGTCCAAGACGTTCCGCCGCATTCGACGGTGGTCGGCGTTCCCGGCCGCATCGCTTCCCATCCGCGCAACGTTGTCGGCGAGCACTACGATTTGGAGCACGGCGAGCTGCCCGATCCGGAATGGAACGCCATCACCTCGCTCAAGGACGAATTGCAGCAGGTCGAGCAGAAGCTGGCCAAGATGATGAAAGAGCGTCCCAACGATTACGATATTTAGAGGCAAGCAGTGTCATCCTGAGGAGCGAAGCGACGAAGGATCTACGACCACCCAAGGTGGATGATCTACATTGGGTGGTCGTAGATCCTTCGCTTCGCTCAGGATGACAGATGGAGAAGATGATTTACTTCGACAACAACGCGACGACGGCCCTGGCTCCCGAAGCCGAGGAGGCCATGGTCAAGGCTGCCCGGATCTGTGGTAACGCCAGCAGCGTCCACTCGGCCGGCCGGGAAGCGCGGCGCCTGCTCAATGAGGCCCGGGAACGGGTCGCTTCGCTCTTGAAGGCGCCGGAATCCACTTTGACTTTCACCTCCGGCGGCACCGAATCGATCAACGCCGCGATGCTCGGCGTTTTCCTGCCGGTGGCGGGGCCGCGGCATCTGATCGTCTCCAGCGTCGAACACTCGGCGGTTTTGAAGACGGCGGAATTCTTGGAAGGGCTGGGGATTCGAGTCACCCGGCTCGGCGTCGATGCCGAGGGCCGGCTCGATCTCGACGCGCTCGAAGCCGCGATTCGGCCGGAAACGAAATTGATCGCCGTGATGTTCGCCAACAACGAGACCGGCAATCTCCATCCGGTGAAGCGGATCGGCGAGATCGCGAAGGCGAAGAGCATTCCCTATCTCTGCGACGCGGTCCAAGCGGTGGGCCGGCTAGAGATCGATTTGAATCTCCTGCCAATCGACTTGCTGACCGCTTCGGCACACAAGTTTCACGGCCCGAAGGGCGTGGGATTGCTTTACTGCAAGAAAGGTTGGGAGCTAACCCCATTGATTCACGGCGGGCGGCAGGAGCGGGGCCACCGGGCCGGCACCGAGAATATTCCGGGCATCGTCGGAATGGCGGCGGCGCTGGAGCTGGCCCAAAGCCGGTTGATGCGCGACGAGCGCAAGATCGCCGGCCTCCGCGACCGTCTTCAGGCCGGCCTGGCCGAACGGATTCCCGGGCTTCAGATCAATGGCGACGCCGAGCACCGGGTGGCGAACACCCTCAA
>JBIOXX010000449.1:0-8780 GCA_044869875.1 bacterium
ATGGGAGCCTTCTGGTCCCGCGGTTGGGGCGTCTTCCTGCTCTATTTGATGGCTGGGATCTTGAACCTCATTGTCGGTTGGCTCTTGGTCAGCCGGCCCGAGCTCGGCGCCGTCGGCATCACCCTTATCATGGCGATCTTCTTCATCGTCGGCGGACTCTACCGGGCGATCTCGGCGATCGGGATGCAATTTCCCAATTGGGGCTGGGCCCTCTTCGGTGGCCTGGTGACCTTGAGCTTGGGCGTCTTGCTCTGGTCGGGTTGGCCGGCGACCGGTCTTTGGTTCATCGGTCTCTACGTCGGCATTGATCTCATTTTCCACGGTTGGTCCTGGATGATGTTCGCTCTCACCGCTCGAAAAGTAGGAGAAGCCTTTGCGTAAATCCGGTAAGGCCGGATGTTTCCTCTTGGCCTTGGCGCTTCTCTCCTGCTCCTCCAAATCGAAAACCGAGGCGCCGGAAGCCCCGGTCGTGGAGGTGACGACGGTCGTCCAAAAAACAGTTCCCGAATATGCCGAGCACATTGGTCAAACCGAGGCGCCGACCAATGTCGAGATCCGAGCCCGGGTCGAGGGCTTCATCCAAGAGATCCGCTTCCAAGAGGGGTCGGAGGTGAAGCAGGGCGACCTCCTCTTCGTCATCGATCCCAAGCCTTATCAAGAGAAGGTGGCTAACGCCCAAGCCCAGTTGGCCGAGGCCGTGGCCAACCAGGGCCGGACCCAGCGCGACGTCGACCGCTACACCCCGCTGGCCAAGATCCAAGCTATCCCCCGCAAGGACTTCGACGACGCCATCGCCGCCAATGACCAAGCCAAGGCCTCGGTTCAGGCCGCCCAATCGGTTTTGGCCAATGCCGAGCTCGACTTGAGCTATACCAAGATGTTTGCTCCGGTCGCCGGCAAGATCGGCTCGACCACGGCCCGAGTCGGCAGCCTGGTGGGGCGGAGCGATCCGACCTTGCTCGCCACCATCTCTTCCCAGGATCCGATCTGGGTGAGCTTCACCGCCAGCGAAACCCAATTCCTCGCTTACACCAAGGCGAGCATGGACAAGGCCAATCCGCTGCCGCCGCCCAAGTTCGACCTGTATCTGGCCGATGGCAGCCTCTGGCCCTATCCGGGCAAGCTCAACTTCGTCGATCGCACCGTCGATCCCACGACCGGGACCTTGAAGATTCGAGTCGAGTTTCCCAATCCCGACAAAATGCTCAAGCCCGGACTCTTCGCCCGAGTCCGGGTCACGATCCGGGAGCGACCCAATGTTTTGGTTATTCCCCAACGGGCGGTCCAACAGATCCAGGACTTGAACCAGGTCTTCGTCGTCGGTCCCGACAATAAAGTCGCCTCGCGGACGGTGAAGCTCGGCGGCACGGCCGGGACCTTGCAAATCGTCGATTCGGGCCTTCAGCCCGGCGAGCGGGTGATCGTGGAAGGCCTGCAAAAAGTTCGCGACGGGATGACGGTGCAGACGAAGGAAGTTCCGCTGGAAGAGACGCCGGAATAGTCCATGGCCAATTTTTTCATCCAAAGACCGGTTTTCGCCTCGGTGCTCTCGATCCTGACGGTGCTTATCGGCGTCGTTGTCCTCTTCGGGCTGCCCATCTCCCAATATCCCTATATGAGCCCGCCGATCATCCAGGTGAACGCCAACTACCGTGGCGCCAATGCCGAGGCGGTCGAGGCCTCGGTGGCGACCCCGATCGAGAGCCAGGTCAACGGCGTCGACAACATGCTCTACATGAAGTCGCTGAATTCCAACGACGGGAGCATGAACCTCCAGGTCACCTTCGAGATCGGCACCGACGTCGACATCGATCAGGTCAATACCCAGAACCGGGTTTCCTTGGCCCAGGCCCAATTGCCCGAGGCGGTGACGCGGGAAGGCCTTTCGATCACTAAGAGTAGCCCCGACTTGTTGATGGTGCTCTCGTTGGTCTCGCCCAAGCGGACCTACGACTCGATCTTCCTCAGCAACTACGCCACGATCAACCTCATCGACGGATTGGCTCGGATCACCGGCGTCGGCATGGTCACCAACTTCACCGCCCAGGATTACAGCATGCGGCTTTGGCTCAATCCCGACCGGATGGCCAGTCTCGGTGTTTCGACCAGCGAGGTGATCGGCGCGGTCCGCGACCAGAACGTCCAGGCCGCCGCCGGCCAGATCGGCGCCGAGCCGGCGCCCAAGGGGCAGGAATTCCAATATACGGTCCAGGCCAAGGGCCTTTTGAAAGAGCCGGCGGAGTTCGGCGAGATCATCGTCCGCTCCAATCCTGACGGCTCCCAGATCAAGGTCAAGGACGTGGCTCGGGTCGAGTTGGGGGCCCAGACTTATGGCGCCTTCACTCGGGTCAATGACTCGCCGGCGGTGGTCATCGGACTCTTCCTTTTCCCGGGGGCCAATGCCCTCAACGTCGCCGAGAATATTCGCGCCTTGATGAAAGAAGTGGCGACCCGCTTCCCGAGCGACATGGAATACCAGATCACCCTCGATACGACTCGGCCGATCGTGGCCTCGATCGAGGAGATCGTCTACACCTTGCTGGAAGCGGTGGTCTTGGTCATCCTCGTCGTCTTCATTTTCCTCCAGAGCTGGCGCGCGACCTTGATCCCGCTGCTCACCGTGCCGGTCTCGCTGATCGGAACCTTCGTCCTCTTTCCGCTGCTGGGATTCTCGGTGAACACTCTCACGCTCTTCGGCTTGGTCCTGGCCATCGGCATCGTCGTCGACGACGCCATCGTCGTGGTCGAGGCGGTCCAACACCACATCGAGGAAGGGATGAGCCCGAAGGATGCGACGATTCAGGCGATGAAGGAAGTTTCGGGCCCGGTCGTGGCCATCGCCTTCATCCTGGCCGCGGTCTTCATCCCGGTCTCCTTCATGGGCGGGATCACCGGCAAGCTCTACCAACAGTTCGCCTTGACCATCGCCGCCTCGGTGATGTTCTCGGCGATCAACGCCTTGACCTTGAGCCCGGCGCTGGCCGCCATTTTGCTCAAGCCGCCTTCGCCTTCGAAGGGCATTCTTGGAAAATTCTTCGCTCTCTTCAACCGCGGCTTCGAGCGTTTCACCGGTCTCTACACTGGCATCGTGAAATCGCTGCTCCACAAGTCGTTGCGGGCGCTGGCTATCTTGGGCGTCATCGTGCTCGGCGCCTTGCTGCTCGGCAGCCTCGTCCCCGGCGGCTTCATTCCCGACGAGGATCAGGGCTACCTCTTCGTGAACATCCAATTGCCCGACGCCGCGTCCTTGCAGCGCAACGACCAAGTCGCCAGGAGGGTCGAGGAAATTGTCAAGAAGACGCCGGGCGTCGATTACTACACCACCGTCGGCGGCTACAGCATCCTGACCGGCACCGCGAGCTCCTACGCCAGCTCCTTCTTCATCTCGCTGAAGGACTGGGACGAGCGCAAGACGAAGGAAACTTCCTTGCCCGGCATCGTCGCCTCGCTCAACCGGGCCTTCGCCGCCATCCCCGAGGCTCAGATCTTCGCCTTCACGCCGCCGCCGATCCCCGGATTCGGCAATAACAGCGGCTTCACCTTCGAGCTCCAAGATCGCTCCGGCGGCGACGTCGCCAAATTGGCTCGCGAAACCCAAAATTTCCTCGCCGCCGCCCGCAAGCGGCCGGAGCTGGCCAACCTCTTCACCGGCTTCCGCCCGACGGTGCCCCAATTGGAGGTCGAGCTCGACCGCGAGAAGGCTCAAACCCTGGGCGTCAGCATCTCCGACGTCTTTGCTACCTTGCAGACTTTCCTGGGCGGGGTCTACGTCAACGACTTCAACCGCTTCGGCCGAGTCTACCGCGTCTATGCCCAGGCCGAGCCGGAGTTTCGAGTCGACACCGACAGCATCAGCCGCTTCTACGTTCGGGCCAAGGGCGGCCTGATGGTGCCGCTCAATACTTTGGTGCAGGTGAAACGAGTGCTCGGGCCGGAATACACCGTTCGCTACAACCTCTACCGCAGCGCCGAGATCAGCGGCGCGCCGGCCGCCGGTTACAGCTCGGCCCAGGCCCTGGCGGCGATGGAAGAGGTGGCGGCCCAGGTCCTGCCCCGGGACATGGGCTACGAATGGACCGGCACCGCGCTTCAAGAAAAGAAGTCGGCCGGCAAATCGGGAATGATCTACGGAATGGCGATCGTCTTCGTTCTGCTCCTGCTGGCCGCGCTCTATGAGAGCTGGTCCTTGCCCTTCAGCGTCATGTTGGGGACGCCGCTCGTCGCCCTCGGCGCCTTCTTGGGGCTCTTCCTCCGCGGCATCGACAACAACATTTACGCCCAGATCGGATTGGTGACCTTGATCGGTCTCGCGGCCAAGAACGCGATCCTGATTGTCGAGTTCGCCAAGCTCAAGCGGGAAGAGGGAATGGGCATCCTGGAGGCGGCGCTCGAATCGGCGCGGCTGCGGGTGAGGCCGATCTTGATGACCTCTTTCGCCTTCATCTTGGGCGTCGTGCCCCTGATGATCTCGAGCGGCTCGGGCGCCGGCGCCCGCCGAACCCTGGGCACCGCGGTGTTCAGCGGCATGCTCTTCGCGAGCGCGATCGGCATCTTCTTGATCCCTTCTGTTTATAAGGTTGTCCAAGGCTTCAGCGAGCGTTTCGGGAAAAAGCCAAAGCTGGCCGAGGGAGGGGCGGCATGAAGGCCCTTCGTTGGACGGCCTGGATCGCGCTCTGGACCAGCGCCTGCGCGGTCGGCCCCAATTACCGCCGGCCGCCCGTTTCGACGCCCGAGGCCTACCGCGGCCAGACGGCGGCGGCTCCGAGCAACGCCATCCCCTTCGGCGATCTGCCCTGGTGGGAAGTTTTCAAGGATCCGGTGCTCCAAGACTTGATCCGCTTGGCCTTGGAGCAGAACAAGGATCTCCGCATCGCGATCATCCGGGTCGAAGAGGGAAGGGGACTCTACCGGGCGACCCAAGGAGCCCAGTTTCCCGAAATTGGCTTGAGCAGCGGTGTTTCCCGGAGCTGGGCTCAGAAATCCCAGGGTGGAGTGCCCGGCCAGGGCCAAGGCTCTTTCACCTCCGGCCAAGTCGGCCTCGACCTTTCCTATCAGGTCGACCTCTTCGGCCAATTTCGCCGGGCCACCGAAGCCGCCAAGGCCGATCTCTTGGCTCAAGACGAATTTCGTCGGGTGGTGATGATCACTCTCATCTCCGACGTCGCCCGCGCTTATTTCGAGCTTCGCGAATTCGACGAGGAGTTGGCGATCACCCGGCGCACCGTCGGCACCCGGAGCGGCTCGCTGAAATTGGTTCGGGCCCGCTTGCAGGGCGGCTTGGTCTCGCTCCTCGACGTTCGCCAATCCGAGGCCGAGCTCGCCGTCGCCGCCCGGACCGTTCCGGAGCTGGAACGTCTGATTGCCCTCAAAGAAAACGAGATCAGTATTTTATTGGGTGAAAATCCTCGGCCCATCGAACGCGACCGCAAGACCCAACCCCAAGGCTTGCCGCCGCCGCTGCCGCTCGACTTGCCCTCGGTTTTGCTGGAACGCCGGCCCGACATTCGACAAGCCGAACAGCGAATGATCGCCGCCAACGCCCGGATCGGTGAGGCCAAGGCTCTCTTTTTTCCGCAGATCAACTTGACCAGCTTCGTCGGAATGACCGCGGTCGGCGGGCCCTTCGGCGCGACCTCGGCGGTGGCTTCGGCCGCCGGCAGTCTCTTTCAATTTATCTTTGACGGTGGGCGCAGAAAAGGGAATTACGAGGCCGCGAAGGCCCGCTTCGAGGAAGCCTTGGTCGGCTATGAGCAGGTGATCCAGCAAAGCCTCCGTGAGGTCTCCGACGCCCTGATCAGCATCGACAAGCTGAAGGGAGTGCGGCGGGAGCAGGAAGCCTTGGTCGCGGCTTCGCTCGACGGCCTGCGCTTGGCCAACGCCCGCTACGAGGGCGGGGTCTCCAGCTATTTGGAAGTGTTGGAGAGCGAGCGCCAGAGCTTCGACTCGCAGTTGGCCTTGGCCGCGACCAAGAAGGACCAATTAGTGGCGGTGGTCCAGCTCTATCGGGCCTTGGGCGGCGGCTGGTTCGACGCCGAGCTGGCGGCGGAATCGCGGCCGACGCCGGAGTCGCGACCGACGCTGAAATCGGATCTTTAATTTTTTTGGAGGACCCCAAGAGATGAAGACGCCTTTGAAGACGATCGCTGGTGGATTTCTATTCTCGCTTCTTGCGACGATTCCGGCTCAAAATCTCCGGGCTCAAGCCGCCGATGCCTTGAATACCGGTAAGGACCTGACCAAGGCCTCGTTCATGGAAGATGTGGATTTAAGCAAGAATGAGTTCCGCCACGAGACCAGGGCCGGCGCCATCTTCACCACCGGCAACACCGAGTCGCTCAGCGCCACCGGCAATTCCTTCACCCTTTATCGGGTGAAGCGCTTTGAGAATAAATGGCGGCTCGGCTTCTATTTCAACAAGGTCGACCAGAACGTCGCCAACCCGACCGCGGTCGGGACCATCGCCAACTACATCTACGGATTTTATCGGCTCGATTATTACTTTCTGCCGCGGACAACCTTCTTCGTGGGTGGCGGTGGCTATGTCGATGAGATTAAGGGCATCGATCTGGCGGCCAATGCCTTTGCCGGCGTCAGCCATTATTGGTTGCGAGCGCCGACCTATTCGCTCAACACCGCTCTCGGTTATGACTTCACCCATGAGGATCGGGTCTTTCCGGCGCCGAGCGTCGATATCCACGCGATCCTCTTCAGTCTCAACTACCAGCAGCAATTCAAGAGCTACCTCGGCTTCTCTCAAGGGATCGTGATGCTGGAGAACGGCGGCAACGGCCGGGACCTGCGGGTCAACACCGACACCGAGCTCAAGGTGGTTCTCACCAAGCATTTCGGCCTGATTTTCGGTTTCCATCTCCGTTTCGATAATGTGCCAGTCCCCGGTTTCAAGAAGCTCGACACGATCAGCGACGTTTCGCTCGCCGTTACTTTTGGCGGCGATGTCGCGAAGCCCTGTCCTTGAAAGAGAGCCTTGCCAAGCCCCCGATAAGTCGATAGTCCACCTTCATTGTTTCGCCCGCCTTGGTCTTCCGGCCAGTCGTTCGATAACATATTGAAATTATTAATTATTTAGGAGTCGATCCATGCATTTCCCTCTACCCCCGCACGGCGGCGAGCTCATCAACACCCAGGCCTCGGACACCGAGCGCGAAATAGGGCTGGCTAAGGCGGCCTCCCTTCCGCGGCTGACCTTGAACGAGCGCGAAATGGCCGACATCGACATGATCGCCTGCGGCGCACTCTCGCCCTTGAATGGGTTCATGGGCCAAGCCGATTACGAGTCGGTGGTGGAGAAGATCCGCTTGGCCAACGGCCTGGTCTGGTCGATCCCGATCACGCTGAGTGTGAAGGAAGAGAACGCGTCGAAGTATGAAGTTGGCGCCGACGTCGCGCTTTATGCGCCGACCGGTGAAGCCTTGGCAATTCTCCACCTCAAGGAGAAATACAAGTACGACAAGGAGAACGAGGCCGAGAAGGTTTACAAGACCAAGGAAGACAAGCATCCCGGCGTCGCCGCCGTCTACGCTCAAGGCCCGATCTACCTGGCCGGTCCGGTCACCGTCTTGAACCGCGTCAAGTACAACGAGTTCAACGAATATCGAAAAGATCCGGCCGAGCAGCGCAAGATCTTCAAAGAGAAGGGTTGGAAGACCATCGTCGGCTTCCAAACCCGCAACCCGATTCACCGGGCCCACGAGTACATCCAAAAATGCGCGCTCGAGATCGTCGACGGCCTCTTGGTCCACCCGCTGGTCGGAGCGACCAAGTCCGACGACGTGCCGGCCGCGGTGCGGATGCAATGCTACGAGGCCCTGCTGAAGAATTACTATCCGCTCGACCGGACTCATCTCGCGGTCTTCCCGGCGGCGATGCGCTATGCCGGTCCCCGCGAGGCCATCTTCCACGCTCTCGCCCGGAAGAACTACGGCTGCACCCACTTCATCGTCGGCCGGGATCACGCCGGCGTCGGCAGCTATTACGGCACCTACGAGGCTCAGGAGCTCTTCGACCGTTTCGAGCTTGAAGAGCTAGGCATCTTGCCGCTGAAATTCGAAAACTCCTTCTGGTGCAAGCGCACCGGCGGCATGGCCACCGCCAAGACCAGTCCCAGCACCCCCGACGAGCAAATCTCGCTCTCCGGGACCAAGGTCCGGGAGATGCTCCGCGCCGGCCAATTGCCGCCGCCCGAATTCTCCCGGCCCGAAGTCGCCAAGATCCTCATCGATGCGATGAAGGGTCAAGCCGGATAGCGAGAGCGAAAAAATTCGGCGGAGGCCTCTGAGAGACCCCCGCCGTTTCCTATACCCATCAATCGTCAAAGGCGTCCCAGAGGGCTCGGCAGGTTCCGCTGACGATCACTCCGCGATCGGCCGGATCGCCCGAGCCCTCGCCGCCATATTCGATCACGATCGGGTCTTGGGTCCCTGGCGCCGGCAGGCGGACCGTCGATTCCGAGTAAAAGCGGCTGCCGTCGGCCAGCAGCGCCTTGGCTTGGGCATGAATGGCCTGGGGATCGCTGTGGATCCCGATGGCCGAGCCCAGGACTTTCAATCGCCCCCGCGAATCGCGAACCTTGAAATTGTCCCGAGAAATGCCTTGGCCCTCGGCATTGGTCAGGGCGATCGCGTCGGCGAAAAAAGTCCCCTCCATTCTTGGATCCTCGCTGCTGATCGGGCCTTGGCCTTGAATCTTCAGGACCGTGTAGACGCCGTCGACTCCTTGACAGGTCGACGCCTCGACCGAGCTCGGAGCCACTTCGGCTCGGG
>JBIOXX010000450.1:0-3022 GCA_044869875.1 bacterium
CGTTGTCGATTGGTGCTTGCCCTGACTGTAGACAAAGGGCTGACTTTCCAAGCGCTCGAAATCGGCCCGGTTGCTCTCATCGACCTTGAAGTAAAGCGCGCCGTCGGCAATGATGGCGAAGATGACCCCACCTTTATAAATTCCCCATCCGCCAAACATGCGCCGAGAGGTGATACCGGGAATGCCTTCCAAAAGATCCTGAACCACGTAGTCTAGGAACGATTGATCCTGCTTCATGTCTCCTCCATAAAATATTTGCCCCTCGCATCCAAGCTCTTCTCTCCCCCGTAGGGTTGGACATCAACCACCTTACCAAGAAAGGGGGACACCGTGAAAATACGGCTTTTACTTTTATCCCTGATTTCCTGCCTCTTACTCCAAGCCCCGGCCCTGAGCTGGGCCTCGGACCATGACGACGGCGAAAACGACGTCAAAGCCCGGGCTCTCAACCTCACCGACCTCTACGTATTTCGGGAGGGCGATCAGACCGGAAACGGGGCCGATAACGCCAATCTGATCTTGATCATGAATACCAATCCGCGCTCGCTGGCCCGCCAGCAGTATTATTTCAGCACTCAAGCCCGCTATGAATTCCACGTCACCCGGCGCTCCGGTCCCAATGAACCGGTCACCGGCGGCGATGACGTGATCCTTCGCTTCACTTTCGGCGCGCCCAATGACTCGGCTCAACAACCGATCATGGTCACCGCCATCGTCGACGGATCCAGCAGCAGCGCCAGCATGAATTCGGGCGGCGGGGCCCTGTTGACCACCGCGGTCGGCGCAAGTCCCGTCGTCAACGAAGTGAATGTCGGAGGCGAAACGCTGACCGTGTTCTCGGGCCTTCGCGAGGATCCCTTCTTCTTCGACGTCGAGTCCTTCTTCCGAGTCCGAGCCGGCGCTTTAGGCATCGGACCGGCGGTCGGCTTCCTCTCGCCGGCCGAGGCTACGGACTTCGCCAGAGGCTATAACGTCAACGCCATCGTCGTTCGGGTGCCGATCGCCTTCCTCGCCGGAAGCAGCGGCGCCACGACCTTCGACGTTTGGGAAACCATCTCAATTCCGGACATGATTTCGGTTCCGTAATCGAAAGGAGCTAAGCAATGAAAACCTTTAAAACCCTCATTTCTCTTTCATTAGCAATCGCCGGCCTGGCGGCCTGCAGCAACGGCAACGACATGGATAACGGCGGCAACAACCCACCACCCCCGACGATGACCACCTTCGTCCAAGTCGAGCGGCTGGCCCGGCCGGCGATCAATGAAGGCCTGATCCTGACCAATGACTTCCTGAACGCCTTCAACAGCATCCCACCGAGCGCCGATTTGAGCGATGCCGCGGCCCCGGTCCGAGCTGAAGCCGTGGCTACCCTCATTGCCGTTGGCAACGCCGATCCCGCAGCTACCGCCGCGGCTTTTCTTCCCGACGTGATGCGAATCGACACCACCGTCGCAAGCCCGGTTGGAACTCCGGCTTTCGCGAATTCCTTGAACTCGCTGGGAAGCCCGGTGGCCGGTCGAAAGCTCGAGGATGACGTCATCGACGTCGTCTTGACCGTCGTCACCAGCGGCGGCATCACTACCGACAACGTTTCCTACGTTGGCGAGCCCGGAAATATCGCTCAAGGCCACCAAATGCTGAACGGCCAAAGCGCCTTCGGCACCGAAGCCACTTTCCCATTTTTGGCTCCGGCCAATTGAGGAGGATAAATGAAAAAGCCCGCCCACAAAAAAATTCTCATCCTCTCATTACTAAGCCTTGGGGCTTTAGGCGCCTCATTCCTTGGCTGGAAACAGTCCTCGCTCGATCAGCCCCAAGCTTGGATGAAGTACCCCTATTCGGTTTCTTCAGCCGATGTTTCGGAAGTCGAATTAAGCTTCTACGAGCAAAAGGTACGGGCTCAGCCGAAATCGGCGCTCAACTTGGCGAGCTTGGCTGCGGCCTACCGCAAAGCCGGAAAACGAAGCGGCGACGTCGCCCAGCTCGAACGAGCTCGGGAAAGCGCCGAAAAATCGCTGGCCCTCCTGCCCCACTTCAATACCTCGGCCCGGATGGTCCTGGCTGGGCTAGCTCAAGACCGCCATGATTTTTCGGCGGCGCTGGCCTTGGCCGATCAAATTCTCCGGGAAAACCCGAAAAATCCCCAAGCGCTCTCGGTCAAGATCACCTCCCATCTGGCCCTGGGCCAGGTCGAGGCGGCCAAAGAGGACGCCGATTATTTGTCGCGGCGCTTTCCAGGCTTGGCATCTTTGACGATGCGGGCTCTGCTCTCGATGGAAGGTGGAAAGGAAAGCGAAGGACTCGCCGACTTTGAAAAAGCGATCCGATCCGAGGATTTCGGCGATCGCGAAGGCTCGGCCTGGGCTCGAAGCGTGCTCGGTCGCTATCATCTAAGAAAAGAACAGCTGAAAACGGCGCGCTTCCTGCTGAGTGAAGCACTCCGCATCCAGCCCGACTATCCTCTGGCCATGGGCCTGCTCGCCGAGCTCGAAGCCAAGGAGGGAAACGTCCCCCAAGCCGAAAAGCTATATCGGCGGGCCTATGAGCTCCTGCCCGAACCTTCGTTCCGAGTGGATTTGGGCGCGGCCCTGGCCGCGGCCGGCCGCCGAGCCGAAGCCGAAGCCCTGTGGATCGAGGCCGAGCGTCAAATGCGATCCGACCTCGAGCGAAATCCTTACGGCCATCGCGGCGAGCTGGTTCATCTCCTGTTAAATCGGGCCAACCCCGCCGATTTTCCGGAGGCAATCCGCTTGGCCGAAGCCGAAGCCGGAATCCGGCAGAACCGCGAAACTAGGGAGACCTTGGCTTGGGCTTATCGAATGGCGGGGAACATGAAATGAATCAGGCGCCGATCTTCTCCAGCAAATTGACCAAGTCGTCGGCATGCTCTTCTTCCATCCCGAGAATGCCTTCCAACATACGCCGAGTGGTCGGATCGTTCGTTCCCATGTAATTGACCATCTCGCGATAGCTGTCGATGGCGATGCGCTCGGCGACCAAGTCTTCCTTGATCATCTCGACG
>JBIOXX010000451.1:0-2253 GCA_044869875.1 bacterium
TCCGCGCCGCCGAATCGGGCGAACTCGCCGGACTGAAGGAGAGCCCGGCCAAGGGCAGCGTGGTTGCCTCCGACGCCTTCTTCCCGTTCGCCGACGGGCTGCTGGCCGCGGCCGAGGCCGGCGCCACGGCCGTGATCCAGCCGGGCGGCTCGATGCGCGACGAGGAAGTCATCGCCGCCGCCGACGAGCACGGCATGGCCATGCTCTTCACCGGCATGCGGCATTTTAGGCATTGAGCGGTCTCATTCTCCCAATAGATAGCCGAGACTGATCGCGCCTTGATGGGCGCCGCTTCCCTCGACGTTCAAGGTGAGATGATAGGCGAGCGAGAATTGTCCGCGCTGGTAAGTGAAGCCGCCGAAAGGCTCGACGAAGCTCTCGGCCGCCGGATAGCCGCCCTTGAATTCGAGCCGCTCCTCTTCGGATTGCACATGGCGCAGCGCGACTCCTCCGAGAAAAATCAGCTTGCCGCCTCCGAAAGAGCGAACCCGCTCGAATCCGAGGTTCGCTTGGACGCTGGAAGCGCCGACGCCCGGATTCACCGAAATCATCGCGCCGCTCATGAGCCGGACTCCGCTAGATAGGCGGAAGTAGACATCCATTCCAGCCCGCAATTGCGGAGCATAGCGCCGTCCCCCCTCGTATTGATCCTGGAGCTGGCCGAGAATCTCGCCGTCGAGCGTCCGGCCCCACTGGATGAGGCGGTGGAATCGGTCTTGGATATAGGCCCCGCCCAGCGGGCCGGTGGCGACGATTCCCAATCCCAAAAAGGGTCGCGTCTCAATCCTGCGACCGTGTTTCGAAAGATGGTGGAGCCAAGCGCCGAGCTGAACCTCGTCACTGCGAAGTCGGCCGCCCCGCTCGGTGATCATCCGATGCCGGCTCTGAAACCCAAAGGCCAGGCCGCCGCGGGCAAAGGTGGTGCTCAAGGCCAAGTCGTTGGTGAAACCATCGTCATCGTGGAAGCGGCTGCGATCCCGGGAGGGATTGGCCATCGGCACCAGATAGTTCAATCCGTCGTTGGACCAAGTGAAGTCCAGGGATGTCCGAAAGGGCGCCATATCTATTTTGGATAGCGAATTCCGTGCCAAGGCTGTGCAAGGCTAAGCTGCGGATTTGGCTGGGGATCGAAAGAAGCGAACCAGGGCGATTCGTCTAAAATGCAGGATCGCCTATCAGGAGATACGCTTATTCGGTGAGGGTAATTCCGGAGCCGAAGACCGGCTTGTCCTCGTTGGCGCTCACCAGGAACCCGGTGATCATCAGGTGAACGAGGGTGCCCAGCACTTCGTCGTTTTCCTCTTCGGGCATGATCTCCCGGCAGTAGCTTTCGAAGACGGCGAGGATTTCCGGGCCCAAACGGTCCTTGAGGATTTCCTGGTACTTGCTGACGTCAATTTCATTGAGCTCGGTCAGGAGCTGGAAGGCTTTTTCGGCCCGAACAGGAGTAGACATGGGCTGGACGCTAGCTTGAGCCTAGGCTTGCCACAAGGGAAATTTTCTTCTAGCCATTCCCCCATGAAAATTCTCGTCATCGGATCGGGCGGCCGGGAGCATGCGCTGGTCCAAGCCGCCAAGAAATCCCCAAAGGTCACCGAGGTTTTGGCCGCTCCGGGCAATCCCGGCATCGCCCAGGACGCCCGTTGTTTTCCGGTCTCAGCCGACGACGTTGCGGGCTTGGTCGAGCTGGCCCGAAGCGAAAAAGTCGACCTGACCCTGGTCGGACCGGAAGTTCCCCTGACCAAGGGCGTGGTCGACGCTTTCCAAGCCGCCGGCCTCAAGGCCTTCGGTCCCAGGCAGGATGCCGCCGTTCTCGAGGCCAGCAAGGTCTTCACCAAGAATTTTTTGCGCAAATATAAAATCCCCACCGCCCGCTACGAGGTCTTCAACGAAGCCGAGCCGGCGGTGAAATTCCTCCGCGACAATGCCTCGACCCGCTGGGTCCTCAAGGCCGACGGCTTGGCGGCGGGGAAGGGCGTCTTGATTCCGCTCAGTCTCGAAGAGGCGCTGGAAGGGGTTGAGCGCATCCTGGTGAAAAAGGAATTCGGCGACTACCAGCTTTTGATCGAGGAATTTCTCGACGGCGAGGAGCTCTCCTACATGGTGCTCTGCGACGGCGTTCAAGGCCTGGCCTTGGCTTCGTCCCAAGATCACAAGCGTCTCAACGACGGCGACCAGGGACCGAACACCGGCGGCATGGGCGCCTACTCGCCGGCACCGGTGATGGATGAGGCCCTCTCCCAAGAAATTCTT
>JBIOXX010000452.1:0-3810 GCA_044869875.1 bacterium
ACCTTGGTCTTGGTCTACTTATTCTGCGTGCGCTTCTTCACTTTCCGCGAAGGCCTGTTGGCCGTGGCCATGCTCGCGACCTCGCCGATGGATATCGCCGTCGGCCCCAAACTCTACGCCGATTCGATCCTCACTTTTTTCTGCTTTCTCAGCCTCTTCGGATTCTTCCGCAGTCTCGAGGCCAATTGGCGAAGGTCCGGTGTTTGGGCCACGCTCGCGGGCTTGGCCCTGGGCCTCGCTTACCTGACCAAAGTCACCGGGGTTCTCTTCGCCATCGGCCCCCTCATCGCCGTGCTGCTTCATCCTCGTTTTCACGGCTTCGAAAGGCTTATCGCCCCTCAAATTTGGAAGACGGGGGCCACCGCGGTCCTCGTCGCCCTGCCTTGGCTTTACTTAATGCACCGCCACTACGGCACGTTCATGGTCAACTCCCCGGCCGATCCCGGCAATCCATGGTATCGCTACGTCTTCAGCCGGCCGCCCAAGGCCTATCTCTTCGACCTCGCTTGGTTCGCACCTCCGATCGCCTTCGGCTTCTTAAGCGGGGGCCTGGCCTGGCTCAAACCTCGGCGCCATTGGCTGCAAGCCAGTCTACTGACCGTATCTTTATTTTACCTGGGGATGTTTCTTGTTTTCCGCGAAACCGGCACCGCCGGAGTCGAGGATCGCTACTTGATGCCAATATACCCGCCGCTGGCCATCCTCTCAGCTTGGGGTCTGGTCGCGGTCTTACAAAGAATCCCGAGCGGCTGGGGCCGCTGGCTAGGCTACGCGGTGCTGTGGTCGGCGGTGCTGGCCATGGGTTGGCGCTCGCTTCAAATTGGGTTGAATCACAGTTTTGCCGGCTTGGTGATTTTCCAACCCTTGGGATATTGATAAAGGTAATAGCAAGATCCCCCCACGCCGAGCTTCGAGTAATCTTTGATTCCCGGCTTTCCGCTCAATCCTTTCAGGAAAGATTCCAGCTCGGGTTTATTCCGAGTTTCAACGCAACTGAAATAGATCCACCGGACATCCAAGGCTTCTAAATTCTCCACACTGGGCGAAGACTCCAGCCTTTGGAGGTCTTCGCGTCGCTTCGAGATCAGCTGTCGGCTCACTGGCATCGCGGCGGTATTCCTGTCGGCATGGAGGCTAGGCAAGCCGGTGAAGATCAAGAGCCGCAAGCTGCTGCCGGGACTTGCCCAAAGCATGCCCCAAGGTTCGGGCGAAACGAGCATGCTTCGAACCGCCGGCTCCAATCCAGGATCGAGCTGGGGCTGGCGATTCCTCGCCACTCGAAGCTGAGCTTGGTTGAAAGCCCGCGGCTCCTTGAAGGCCAGATCTTTCAGCCAGAAAAAAGGCGTGACGCAGGAGAAGAGGACCAAGGCCCAAGCCAAGGTGGCGGTTTTCCAATCTTTCAAGGCCCAAGTGAGGAAAAGCACGGCGATCAACAGCTTGCCCGAAAGCTCGCAGGCGAAGAACCATTTGATGATGTCCCAACTGTAGGAATAGCGAAAGAATTGGGGAATGAGGAAGCTCAAGATTCCGAAAATCGCCAGCAAGGAAAAAAGAGCTTTCCTCCGCCGGAATGCGGCCAACCAAGCCGCTGGGATGAAGAACACCAAGGCTCCAAAACCAGCGAGATACCAGCGGAAGGACTGGGCGGCGCTAATCGGAATTCGACTGCCGAAATATTCCCAGCGCAGATATCCCGGCGGCCAAGAAATCAGCAGCGGTTGTTTTTCGTAGTAGGGCGAAAAAGCAAAAAAACCGCCAAGGGCGAAGGCCAAGACCAGGGCCATCCCTCCGGTGAAAAGGCCGGCCCACCAGTAAGTTCCGCGATCGCGCTTGAAAAAACATAGATAAGCGAAGACCAGCGCCAAGGAGGCCAAGAGCGTCGCGAACAATACAACCTGGGTCAGGCTCAAGGCGCCCAAAGCCAGAATCGTCACCGCCAAGGCCCATCGATTTTTGGATTCGAGCCACTCGTCAAAGGCCAGTAGCACGCCCAGAAAGAAGGCGATTCCCAGTCCCATCGGATGCTGAAAAAGATACATCATGAAATGGGGGTGGAGCATCCGGCCAAAGACCTGCATCGACTGCCAATAAGGCAGTTGAAAGGAAGGACCGGGCCCGGAGGCGGCATCGAAGAGCAGCCAAGAGAGCCCACCGCTCATCGTCACGAGCAAAAATCCCAAGGCCAAGCCTTGTCCGGAGAGGCCAAAACGCCGGAAAAAGATGAAAAGCAAGGCGACGAAGACGAACCAAGCGCCCAGCGTTGCCAGGTCCACGCCTAAATAACCGGGTAGGCCGAAACTCAGGCTCAAATAAGCGGCCAGGAGATTGAATCCATAGTGATAGCGATAGGGAATTTCGGGGAAGGCGTTGTAGCTCGGAGGAAAGCGTCCGCGGAGGATCGATTCGACAACCGGGATGTGAGCCTGCAGCGCCATTTCGTCGAAGATCGCGTACTTGAAACAAACCAGCGCGATTAAGCCGCTGACCAGCAAGACCGCGAGGAGCCACAAGGCGGTCCAACGGTTCGCCTCGGGGAATCTCAAGGTTGGCAGTGCCGGCGCCGGAAATAAATATAACAAGAGCAGGCTCGCCACCAAAGCCAAGCCCGAACTGAGAACGAGTGCCGCCGCCAGGGATTGGAAGAGCCGGCCGAAGGACCCGCCGCCGACCACGGCGAAAGCCAAGGCCAGCATCGATGCCAGGCCCAAGGCCGCGCCCAGATTCGATGTTCGGAAGGCTCGGCGCACAAGGATCCAGCCCAGGAGGAAAAAGGGAATCCAGGTCAAGGCGATAAGCCAAGACTGCATCATGAGAATTCCAAACTGATGTCGACCGCCGGCGCCGAATGGGTCAAGGCTCCGACCGAGATGAAATCGACGCCGGTGGCGGCGATTTTCCGGATATTTTTCAAATTCACTCCGCCCGAAGCTTCGAGCCGGCAGCCTCGGCCGGCGATTCGAACCGCACGGCGCAGATCGGCCGGCTTCATGTTGTCGAGCAGCAGCCGTTTGACTCCAGCCTTCAAGGCCTCTCGGAGCTCTCGCAGATTCTTTACTTCGATAATGATTGGAACTTTGATTTTTCGAGCCTCGATCCGACGCAAGGCTTCGGCCACTGAGCCGGCCGCCACCAAATGATTGTCTTTGATCATCGCCGCCGACTTGAGATCGAAGCGGTGATTGACCCCGCCGCCGACGCTCACCGCGTAACGTTCCAGCAAACGCATTCCTGGAGTGGTTTTGCGGGTATCCAACATTTTGGCGCCGGTACCCCGAACCGCTTCGACATAGCGCCGGGTCAAGGTGGCGATGCCCGAAAGCCGCTGGAGAAAATTCAAAGCGACTCGCTCGGCTGAAAGAAGGGCCCGGGCCGAGCCTTCGATCTCGGCTAAGATCGCTCCGCGCTTGAGCGCTTGACCCTCCTTGGCCTTGGACCGGAATCGAATCTTGGGATCGAGGAGCCGAAACGCGGCTTCGGCCACTTCAAGCCCGCAGAGGACGAGGTCCTGCTTGGCGAGAAGAATCACTTTTGCCTTTTGATTTTTCGGAACGATGGCTTGAGTGGTGACGTCATCGAAAGCGGCGTCTTCGCGCAGGGCGGAGAGGACCAGGGGGCGGAGGGTTTTGGCCGGAATCCTCATAGCAAGCTGAGGGCTTCTTCAATTTCCTTGATTTTCTGGCGATACTCGAGCTCGGCCACTTTCTTTTCTTCCAGCAACTCCGGCGGAGCCTTGGCGACGAACTCTTGATTGCCGAGCATCTTCACCGTGCCGTTAAGACCGTTCTGCAGCCGGGCCAATTCCTTTTCCTG
>JBIOXX010000453.1:0-3332 GCA_044869875.1 bacterium
GCGCTGCTGGCTGAGCTGAAGCTCTTTTTGAAAGAAGACCAACTCAGCCAAGATCCGAAGCTCCGCCTCCGTCACGGCCACGGCCACACCCAAGAAGAGATGTTCGCGATCAAGTACGGCCAGCTCGGCCGCATTCCCGACCTGGTGGTCTTCCCGACCGAGGAAGATCAGGTCGAGCGCTTAGTCCAAGCGGCCGCGACCCACAATGCTTGCGTCATTCCCTTCGGCGGCGGCACCTCGGTGACCGAGGCCCTGCGCTGTCCCGAAGGCGAAGAGCGTTTCATCGTCTCGGTGGACATGCGCCGGCTCAATCGCATCCTTTGGGTCGACCCGGTCAACCGGATGGCCTGCATCCAAGCCGGCGCGGTCGGCCGCCATATCCAAGAACAACTGAAGGCCCAAGGTTTCACCATCGGCCACGAGCCCGACTCGGTCGAATTTTCGACGCTCGGCGGATGGATCGCGACCAACGCCAGCGGGATGAAGAAAAACAAGTACGGCAACATCGAGGACGTCGTCTTGGACATGAAGGTCGTCACCGCCGCCGGCACTTTGAGCCGCAGCGCGGTTCAACCCCGCGAATCGGTGGGTAGCGATCCCCGGCTCTGGCTGCTGGGATCGGAAGGCAGCTTGGGCATCGTGACCTCGGCGGTGGTGAAGCTTTTTCCGCTGCCCGAAGTCCAACGCTACGGCTCGGTCCTCTTCCCCACTTTTCACGACGGCGTCGAATTCCTCTACAAGCTGAGCCAGACCGACAAGATCCCGGCCAGCATCCGTTTGGTCGACAATCTCCAATTCCAATTCAGCATGGCGCTGAAGCCCAAAGCCACCGGCCTCAAGGCACTGAAGAGCAAGGCCGAGAAGTTCGTCGTCACCAAGCTCAAGGGTTTCGATCCGATGAAGATGGTCGCTTGCACCATCGTTTTCGAAGGCCGCCAATCCGAAGTCGAGGCCCAGGAGAAGGAAGTCTACGCCCTGGCCAAGAAACACGGCGGCATGAAAGCCGGCGCCGAGAACGGCAAGCGCGGCTACCAGCTGACCTTCGGCATCGCCTACATCCGCGACTTCGTGATGAAGCATTATTTCCTGGCCGAGTCCTTCGAGACCTCGGTGTCTTGGAGCAAAGCCGAAGACCTCTGCGAAAAAGTGAAGGCCAATCTCTTCGCCGAATACGCCCGCCGCGGCTTGCCCGGGAAACCTTTCGTCACCTGCCGGGTGACCCAGGTCTATGAAACCGGTGTCGCCGTCTATTTTTACTTCGGCTACTACTATAAAGGCGTCGCCCATCCCTCCGAGGTCTATGCCGAGCTCGAGACCTTTGCCCGCGAGGAGATCCTCAAGCACGGTGGATCGCTTTCCCATCATCACGGCATCGGCAAACTCCGGCAACGCTTCCTGCCCAAGATCAAATCGCCGGCGATGCTCGAATGGGTGAGCGCGGCTAAGCGGGCGCTGGACCCCCAGAACATCTTTGGCGGCGGCAACCAAGGCTTGAACGAAATCGACGAGACGAAGGTTCCCGAAAGGAAACGAGGTTAAGGCATGAAGGCATTGGTCACCGGCGTCACTGGTTTCGTCGGCAAGGTGGTTTTGGAGGAATTGCTCCGCCGCTCCGAGGAAATGAAGCTCGAAAAAGTCTACGTCCTGATCCGCCCCGGCCGCAAAGGCCATTCGCCCCAGGAGCGTTTTGAAAAAGAAGTCGCGGCCTCGCCCTGTTTCTCCAAGCTGCCGGCGGGTTGGGAGCAGAAAATCACGGTGGTCGCCGGCGAGTTGAGCGAGTCGGGCTGCGCCTTGAGCTTGCGCGACCGCGATGAGATGATCGGCGAGCTCACCCACATCTTCAACGTCGCGGCCTCGGTCGAGTTCGACTTGCCGCTGGAAGTGGCGGCTCGGTCCAATATCGCCAGCAGCCTGAACGTCCTCGAATTCGCCAAGTCCTGCAGCAAGCTCGAGCGCTTGGTCGGCGTCTCCACCGCCTACGTCACGCCCCATCACGGCCAAACCAGCCCGATCGAGGAAAAGCCGGTGCCCCTGCCCCGGCCGGCCCGCGAGATTTACCAACAGATCTTGAACGGCCGCTTCGACACCAAGGCTTTATTGAAAGAAACCGGCCATCCCAACACTTACACTCTGACCAAGTGCTTGGCCGAGCATCTCCTGCTCGAAAATCGCGGCAATCTCCCCTTCGCCCTGGTCCGTCCCAGCATCGTCTCGGCCTGCTGGAGCCAGCCCTTCGCCGGCTGGATCGACAGTCGGGCGGCCTTCGCCGGCTTCGTCTCGCTGATCGGCGCCGGCTACCTGCGGGCGGTGGTGGCCGATTACGACACCCAGCTCGACATCGTGCCTTGCGACGTCGTCGCCGACTGCATCTTGCGAGCGGCGGTCGAGCCGCTGCCGGCCGACGGCTCGGTCCGCATCGTCCACGCGGTGGCCGGCAAGGACGGCAGCTGCAATATCCGCGAAAACATCGCGATCATCGAAAGTTATTTCCGGCGCTACCCGGTGGCTCGGCATTCCCATCTCCGCTACGTCGGGCCGAACAACCTCCGCTTCAAGCTTCGACACTGGCAATGGCACCTCGGGCCGGGCAAGGCCGCGGCGCTCTGGTTCCAATTCAAACGCAAGGAAAAGGCCCGCAAGCAGATCGAGCGCCTCACCGGCCAGCTCCATTATCTCAACACCGGCTTTCCTTATTTCACCCATTGCAGCTTCGATTTCCGCTCCTCGATGCCGATCTCGGATTCGAAATTCCACAAATACGCCTACATCGAAAACGTCTGCCGCGGGGTTTACCTCAACTTGATGCATAAGAAAGAAAGCGAGGTCGTCTTCGCCGGCCGCCGCCATCGCCATCACCAGCGGGATCTGGGCTGGGCCCGCAATCGGGCCCGCGGCAACTGGGCGATCCGCAGCGCGGCTTATTTGGCCCGCAAGATCCTGCGGCGCTCGGCCGACTCGATCACCTTCGACCGCAGTGCCTTCGAAAAGGCCCGGCAGACGATTCCGGCCGACACCTTGCTGCTCATCGTGCCGACCCACCGCAGCTATCTCGACTTCATCCTCTGCTCCTATTTGTTCTTCGCCTATCCCGAGCTCGGCATTCCCATTCCCCACATCGCGGCGGCCCAGGAATTCGGCAAGATCCCGCTGCTGGGACGATTGATCAAGCAGACCCAGGCTTTCTATGTCCAACGCGGTTTGGGCAAAGAAAATCCGGAGCTGACCCGCCAGATCCACGATTTGGTCCAGCGCCGCGAGGCCCTCGAGTTCTTCATCGAGGGAACCCGCAGCCGCTCGCGCCAACCGCTGGTCCCGCGACGCGGCATTTTGAA
>JBIOXX010000454.1:0-2439 GCA_044869875.1 bacterium
CAAAAACAGGCTCGCTTGAAGCAGGGCAAGCTCGATTTCGCCGATCCCCAACTGATCCAACAATTGCCCGACGGCCAGAATGGCATGATCAACGCCGTCGCCATCGGCGACCTTCCCGGTTTCTACCTGGGCCAGGGTGGAACGGTCTACGGCCGAGTCGTCGAATTCCGCGACGGCAGCGGCGCCCGCCAATACGGCATCGAGGTGCCTTGGGCCAAGGGCCAGTACTACACCGAGAACGCCCGCGGCGAAGGCAAGGTCATCGCCGGCACTTTCAGCAGCGACCGCGGCTATTTCGGGCCCGTCGACAAATACAAGGCCGACAACATCACGGTCCATGTCTATTTCCACGACGTCGCCGGCGCCAAAGCGCCGCCGGTCAAGATCAAGCAAGATCCGGCGTCGGATCCCGATAAAACTCAGGTCTTCGTCAAGCCGGCCAAAGCCGAGAAAGACTCGAGCGATGCCTGGAATTTCACGCTCGGCGACAAGCAGGTCCTGGGCTTGGGCCGCAACGTCCCGGAGGGGCAGATACTCTTGCTCGATCAGACGGTGTCGCGGTCCCACGCCGAGATCTTCATGAATCAAGGCGAGTACTGGATCCGCGACAAGGGCTCAACCAGCGGGACCTTCGTCGATGGCCGGCGGGTGCCCCGCGACGCCTCGCTGGCCCTGGACTCCGGCGCCAAGGTCCATATCGGAAATTCCAGCTTCACTTTCGAGGTCTTAGCCAATGGATCCGCCCGGTTGACTCCGAGCAACTAATCGGCTTTCTTTCCGAAAACCGCACCTACGACTTATTGATTCGGGGGCACCATGCCGATCCGCGAAGCGGCGGCTATTCCTATAGGCATTTCCGGAGCTTCGGCCTCGGCTGAAGGCGTCGAAGGACTGCGTCCACTGCTCTCGGCCGTCGATTGCGGACCGACCGAACGGGCCGAGCTTCACTCCATTTCCCAAGAAAAAGATCTGGAATTACGCCAAGACGCGCTTCGCAGCTTCGCCTCCCGCCAAGAGGCCAAGGGTCGCTATGTTTATGCCGCGACGGCTTACGAATTGCTGCTGAGTTTCGGCGAGGACGGCCTAGCTCAGCGGCGCTTGAAGGCTCTCCGCGGCGGGGGTGATTTCGGCGATCGAGCCGAGCGGATGATCGGGGATTTTTTCCACCAAGCCACCAGCCCCGAGATGTTGGGCGGGATGGCCGCCGGCTCGCTGGTCGGCTCGGGGCTTCAGGCCCTGACTTTGGGTCGGCTGCTCGGCGGCGAGGCAGCTTATTTCACCCGTGGCCTTGGGGCCCGGGGCTTGGCTTCGGGCGTGGGATTTCTGGGTGAGGTTCCGGCGGTGGTTCTGGCCTCGAAGGGCCTACATCAGGTTCAAGGCGGATCGGTCGATTGGGGCGCCAAGACCTTGGGCCACGAGCTTTCGTCGATGGCCTTGAGCTTGGGTTTGTTGAAGAGCGGCTCGGCCTTGGGCCATCGAATCAATGCCGGCTTCACGCCGGGCACGGTCGGCTCGCGGCTCAGCGCCGCGCTGCTTCCCCAAGCCACCGCTGGCACCGCGCTCTTCGCCGCCCACCGCCTCGAATCGATCCTCGGCCTCCGTCCGCGAAGCGACGCCGCCTCGGCGCTCTTCGATTCGGCACTCATGCTGCTGCAGTTCCATGTCGGCGGCCGCCTCCTCCATGCCGCCACCGGCGGCGCTCTGTCCCGCACCTTGGGCGAGCTTCAAGTTCGAAGCCGGCTCAGCGCCGAGCCGCGCTTTCCCGAAGGTCCCGAGGCATCTTCGGTTTTGGAATTCGCCGGCGTCCTGGCTCGC
This sequence comes from bacterium, assembly GCA_044869875.1. Lineage (GTDB taxonomy): Bacteria > UBA10199 > UBA10199 > DSSB01 > DSSB01 > DATEDP01. The sequence continues at coordinate 1,816 of JBIOXX010000454.1, forward strand.
CGCGGCGGCCCTCCGCCCTTCCTCGCGCCGCTTCCGCCCCGCGATGCCGCCAAGAAGCTGCAGGCTGAAACCAACCACATGTCGGCGCTGGCCGACAACGGCGGCGCCGATGGATTTCTCAATCGCCGCTTGGTCCAAAGGATGTCGGAGGTCTTAGGAGTCGCCGGGAACGATGCCCGGCTCCAATCGATCGCCGACAATTACTGGAATACCCCATTCCACTATCAGCGGCCCGAGGCTCGGGGAACTTACTTCGACATGCTGTCGCGGTCCGAGCTGGTCGGAACCGATTTTCTCGAGACCGGCCGGGAAATCCCGGCGATCGACCTCATGCAGAGCGCCAGCCTTATCTTGCGGCGGGCGATGGAGATGAACCCTTTCCGCGGTGGCAGCGGGAGCTTCTACGATTTTCTGACCCAAGTCGCCTTCGAGCAGACACTCCAATCCCAGCGAGTTCCGGCCTTCGATGCCTTGGTCCACACCCTCACCGTGAAGCAGAGCCAGTCGGCGCTTGAAGATTTTTTCCATGAGCAACAGTTCCATTCGCCTTTCGACCGGCAGCGTTTTGACCGGCGATTCCGCCCGATGGATCACACGCCGGTGCTCCGGGCGCTCGAAGCTTTT
>JBIOXX010000455.1:0-5131 GCA_044869875.1 bacterium
AATCGCCCTTGGCTTTCCGCCGGGCGCTGGAGGTCCACCGCGCCCCGGCCTTCGATCTGGTGATCAACTGCTGCAACGCCCCGGAAACCGAGACGGCGTCGATATTAGCGGCCCGAGCCGGCGGCAAGGTCCTCTTTTTCAACATGGCGACTCAGTTCAGTCGGGCCGTGCTCTCGGCCGAGGGACTGGGCCGTGACGTTGAGCTGATCATGGGCAATGGCTACGCCGAAGGCCATGCCGATTTGGCGCTGGATCTCGTGCGCCAGCACGAAAGGCTGCGAAAGTTTTTCGAAGGATGAGGATATGCGTCTACCTTATATCGACAACAGCGACCCGCTCTACTACCAACGCTACCGTCCCTGGCGCGAGGTTGTGCGCGAAGATTGGGACAATTGGAAGTGGCAGCTCCAGCACACCGTGACCAAGGTCGAGGAGCTGGCTCAGTTCCTGCCGATGACCGATGAAGAGCAGGAGCGTGTCCGCCACACCTTCGCCAAATATAAATTCGCGGTGGCGCCTTATTACCTAAGCTTGGCCGACCCCAGCAATCGGGAGTGCCCGATTCTGCTCCAGAGCATCCCGACCGAAGCCGAGCTCCACATCGAGCCTAACGAGATGAACGATCCGCTGAATGAGGACGCCGACATGCCGGTGCCCAACGTCGTTCACCGTTACCCCGACCGGGTCCTGGTGACCCTGACCGGGGTCTGCTCGATGTACTGCCGTTTTTGCACCCGCCGCCGTTTCGTCCTCGACAAGGAGGGGCATAAGCAGAAAAACGAGGTCGACGTCATCGTCGACTACATCGATTCCCATTCCGAGATCCGCGACGTCATCGTTTCGGGCGGCGACGCCCTGATGATGGGGACGGCCATGCTCAAGGAGGTTCTAGGGCGGATTCGGGCCATTCCCCACGTCGAAATCCTCCGTATCGCCAGTAAGATCCCCTGCGTTTTGCCGATGCGGATCACCCCCGAGCTGGTCGAAATGCTCAAGGCCTTCAAACCCTTGTACTTTATGACCCATTTCAACCACCCCTACGAGATTAGCCCGGAGGTAAAAATCGCTTGCGACCGAATTGTCGACGGTGGTATCCCAATGATGAACCAGAGCGTTTTGTTGAGGAAAATCAACAGCGACGCGGCGATTATGAAGAAGCTGATGCAAGAATTGCTCAGCCTGAGGGTAAAGCCTTATTACATTTATCAATGCGATTTGAGTGAGGGAATTAGTCATTTTCGTACCCCCGTTGAGAAGGGGATTGAAATCATCGAATCGCTTCGCGGCCACACCAGCGGCCTAGCCGTTCCCGAATTCGTCATCGACGTTCCGGGCGGCGGAGGAAAAATCCCGGTGGCCCCCCTTTACCTGATCAGCCAGTCGGACAAGAAAGTCGTCGTTCGAAACTACGAAGGCCTCATCAGTACCTACCCTCAACCCGCTCTGACCGATTGCACCTGCTCGACAGCCCGTACGGTCAAAGAGGCCGGACATATGGCTCCCGAGCATGGTTTAGCGCGCTTGCTCCATGATGACGCGGTGTCGATTGAACCGCGCGAAACGCAAGCGCCGACACATTAAATTTTAGGTTTTTGAAGCGATGTCCAAATTAAGTCTCGATCGCGACCAGGTCGACCAATGTCGAACCCAGGCCGTGCAAATCGTCCGATCCATCCTGCAAAACGTCAACCGGCATACGACGGTATCGATCGAACGCAGCACGCTGCGTTTGCTCGGTGTCGAAGGCTGCTCCGAGGAAAATCCGAAAGAGCCGGCGCCGCAGGGCCGCTATCCCTTGGTCAACGAAGTGGTCGACAAGATCGGCCGCGAGCGTCTGAACAAGGGCGCGGCCTACTGGTTTGGACTGGCCGCCGCCCATCATTCCCGGCTGACCCCGACGACCCTGGCTCGCAAGATCGCCTCCGGCGAGATCGACCTCGCCAAGCTCGAGCCCCAGCCCTTGGAAAAAATTGACGAAATTTGCCAGGCTTTTTTCGCCAAAACCGTGACCCGGCTTCGGGCCGCGGTCGAGAAGCGCAAGAAGCGCCCGGCCTGGCGCCTTTCGAGTGCGCCGCTGCGCTACATCATCGTCGCGACCGGCGACATTCGTGAAGACGTGCGTCAGGCTCAGGCCGCGGCCGAAATGGGCGCCGACATCATCGCCGTGATCCGCTCGACCGCTCAGAGCCTGCTCGACTACGTTCCCGAAGGCGAGACCACCGAGGGCTTCGGTGGGACTTTCGCCACTCAGGAAAATTTCCGCGTCATGCGGGCGGCCCTCGACCACTCCGAGAAGCAGCTCAAGCGGCGCATCGCCCTGACCAATTATTCCTCGGGCCTCTGCATGCCCGAGATCGCGGTGATGGGTGCCCTCGAGGGCATCGACTACCTGCTCAACGACGCGATGTACGGCATCCTCTTTCGCGACATCAACATGAAGCGGAACTTCGTCGACCAGCATTTTTCGCGCCGGATCTGCGCGCTTTCCGGCATCACCATCCAGACCGGCGAGGACAACTACCTCACCACTGCCGAGTCTCATAAGTATTACTACCAGGTGATCGCCAGCCACTTCATCAACGAGGCCTTCGCCAAGGCCGCCGGGCTACCCGACCTCCAGATCGCATTGGGCCACGCTCACGAGATCGATCCCTGGATCGAGGATTCGATCCTTTTCGAATGGGCCCAAGCTCAGCTGGTCCGCGAGATCTTCCCGCGCAATCCGATCAAGTTCATGCCGCCGACCAAACACAAGAGCGGCGACATCTTTTTCAGCTATCTCTACGATGGGATGTTCAACCTGGCCGGCATCCTAACCGGCCAGTCGATCCAACTTCTCGGGATGCACACCGAAGCGATTCACAATCCCTGGATCCAAGATCGCTTCCTCAGCTTGAAGAACGCCAGCTACGTCTTCAAGGGCGCCAAAAGCATCCAGGACGAGATCCTCTTTCAGCCCAATGGCAAGGTCGCCCGCCGGGCCCGCCAGGTTCTCGACGATGCTCTGACCCACTTGAAGAAAGTGAAGGGCCGAAGCCTGATGGGGGCCATCGAGGAAGGCGCCTTTGCCGCCGTCAAGCGCGGCGTCGATGAGGGCAAGGGCCTGGACGGAGTCTTCGAGAAGGACCGCGAGTACTACACTCCGCTCAAGGAATATCTGACGCCGAAGCAGGAGGTCCGCGAAGAGCCACGGCAGCGACGCTACGAGGATCGCGACGAAATCCGTCGGGTCCGCGGCGGCCGGTCGGCCGGCGGACGCGACGAGGGTGGAACCCGGCCTGAAGGTGCGGAAGGCGCCGAAGGTCGTGGGCGCGAAGAAGGCCGAGGCCGTGAGGAAGGGCGCAGACGCGAAGAAGGCGGCCGAGGGCGGGGCCGAGATGGAAGAAGCCGCGATGGCAGGGGCAGAGAGGGCGGCCGCGAGCGCGGCGGCCGGGATCGCAGCCGCGAGCGGGGTCGCGATCGAGGTCGGGGACCGCGCCAGGCGCCGAGTCCGATTCCGCCCAGCGTCGAGGCGGCAACGGAGAGTCCAGCTCCGGTCGCCGAAGAAAATCCGATTCGCGAGATTAACGTTGAAATCGAAAGCCGGAGCGAGACCGTGATTGCGCTTCCGGCCGTTACCGAGACCCGCCGGCTCGAGACACCCGAAGACTTTCATCACGATCAGATGGCTTTCGCCGGCATGGCCGACTCCGAAGCTCCGCCCCAGGAGGGCACGGCGGCGGCCAATGACGAAAACCGGCAGCGCCGCGGACGGCGCCGCGGGCGCCGCGGCGGAAGGGGCCGCCGGCACGGTGGCGGCGGTCGAAGGGGACCCCGGCCCGAGGGTCAAGAAGGTGGAGGATCGTCGGGCAGTGGGACCGGCGGGGAAGGACCGCCTTCCGGCGGCAACGGCGGAGGCGAAACCGAGGGGTAAGCGATGGCACCGATGGAAACATTCAAGCGCTGGTTTCAAAAGAAGGACGAGGCTTCGGCCGCTAAGCCGGGAACGGTGGCGAGCCCGCGCCGCTTGCTACCTTACGGCGATCTGACCAATGACGGCGCGGTCCAGCTCAGCTTCACTCTGCCGGTCAATTGTACGCCCGAGGCCAAGGAAGCCGCCCGGCTATTCGTCGAGAAGCAAGGCTTCGGCGAGGTCCACGTCGCCTCGGCCGAATCGATCGGCGCCGGCTATACCTTTTGCGTGGTCTTCGCCCGAGCCAAGCATTCCATCGATTTCACCAAGATCAAGGTCGCCAAGGCCGAGTTCCAAAAGATGGACTACGACGGCGTGATGCATTTCGCCGAGGACCATCTCAAGCGCCGCCTGGTCATCGTCGGCGCCACCACCGGTCACGACGCTCACACAGTCGGGCTCGACGCCATCCTCAACATGAAGGGCTACGACGGCGATCCCGGTCTGGAGCGCTATCCTTGCTTCAAGGTCCACAACCTTCGTTCCCAAGTCGACAATGCCCAGCTGGTCGAGAAGGCGGTTGAGCTGAAGGCCGACGTCCTCATGGTCAGCAAGCTGGTCACCCAGCGCGGCCAGCACCTCACCGACTTGAAAGATTTACTTCCCCTGCTCAAACAGAACAAAAAGCTCAACGCCGGCCTGCTCAAGATCGTCGGCGGTCCTCGACTCACCCACGCCCAAGCGGTGAAGCTGGGTTTCGACGCCGGCTTCGGTCCGGGCACCACGCCGAGCGAAGTGGCGAGCTTCATCGTCCAAGAGCACGCCAAGCGGGTGAAGTAATTGGCCTTGAATTTGCTTTCTTTTCCCGTCGATCCATTTGTTATAAAGAGATACGATGGAAAAGATGGAGTCTTGGTTTCAAACCTTCAATCAGAAACTAGATCGAGTCGGTACCGATATCACCGCAATTCGCGTGGAGTTGGGTGACATCCGCGATTTTATCGAGCATCACCAAACGGATATTCGGCTCTGCAAGCTTGCAATCGAACGGGTCGACGATAAGCTCGAAACCCTCCAGAAACGCTCTTAAAGAGTTTCATTCCCGTCCATTGGACCTGCCTGCTACAATGCCCCGGTGACCAATAACGACTCCCATCGTTTGACGCAGCGCGTGCGGATGAGCCAGTCCGATGCCCATTACGCCAATGATTTGGTCGATGGGGCCCGGATCCTTGCCTT
>JBIOXX010000456.1:0-2291 GCA_044869875.1 bacterium
AGCGGATTGACGCCGGCATGGGCCGCCCGCATCGCGCCGAAGAGCAGCAGGCCCGAATAAAATTCGTTGCCGAAGTTGGCCATGACTTTATCGGGATCGTGAACCGCCGAAGCTCCGACTTGATGAAGCGCGGTGAAAGCGAAGGCCTCGCCGCCGAGTCCAGCCACTCCGGCCAGCCAACGGCCGACGAAGTTCACTCTTCCGCTCCCGCCCAAGGCCGCGCCGAGCCGGCTGAAGCCGGCCAAGCCCAGCCCTTCGAGGCCGGCGCCGAGGAAGGGCGCGCCGCCCATGGCGACCAAGGTCGCGGGGTTGGCGATCTGCTGGGTGAAACGGGGCAAGAAATACTCGAATTTATCGCCGAAGGTTCCCTTTCCACCCATGGTCGCCAGGACCGCCCGGGCCTTGTCTTGGACGAAGGGCGATTTTTCAAGCGCGGTCAGGATGGTCTGAGCCGAGAGCGGCATCGACAAGCGTCGGAAAAGGCGTTGATCGGCGAAATGCAAGAGTCCCAGCGCCCGCAATTCGGGATCGGATTCGGTGCCGATGGAATTGAGCTCGATCGCGATCTTGTCGGAAATCATCCGGTCGCGGGCCGCGGCTTCGTCGCCTTCGAGGGTCAGCGATTTCAAGACCTCAAAGGCGGTGGCGGTCGGCTTGGCGGGCGCGGCTTCGAGCGACTTCTTCAGGACCGCGGCGTTGGCCTTTTGAATTCCTTCGATGTCGATCGGAGCATGACCCAAAACTTTGCGGTTCAACCATCCCGATTCGGAGTCGTGCTTCTGGCTCAGAGATTCGTTGGCCAGGACTCCGATCGCCTCGAGAATTTGGGGGGTAGCCTCGCCGCGCCGGGGGTCTTTCTGAAGGCGCTTGGCGAAAGGCGAAGGCTCGGCCGGGCCGGTCTTGGCCTTGGCCGAGGTCAGCAGCGCCTGCAAGGCCTCCTCGGGCTTCACGTCGTTGCCGGTCAGCAGCAACGGCGCCATGTTGAGGACGAAAGCCCGGGCTTGCTCCGCCACTTTGTCTTTCTCAGTCTTTTCGGTGTCGGTCCAGACCTGGTTCATTCTTTCGGCGGCGGTCTTCCATTCCTCGGAGTCGCTCAATTCCGAAGTCGGCGCCCAATTTCGCGAGAAATTCTTCAGCTCCCAAGTCTTGGCGTCGACGCTGATGGTGTCGCTCAAGACCAGCCGGCCGTTGATCGGATCGTCGTCGCCGTCGACGGCAACGTGGAAGGTGATGTGGATCTGGCCGTCTTTCCGCACCAGGGTGAAGTGGTTGAGCTTGTCCTTGAGCTTGTAACCCAGATCCTGCCAGTTCTTTTCGACCATGTGATGGTTGGAATCGAGATAGTCGTGCTGGCGGGCATAGGCGCTGCGGAAATCGGGCAGAGTCGCGCCTTTCTCGTCGGTGAGGGCCCGACCGAAGGAGGTGCCGGCGCTGAAGGCGAAATTCTGAACTGTCGGATCGTTGATATCCCGGGGATTGGTCTTCAAGGTCCCGCGGTACCTCTCGAGCCAGTCGGCCCAAGCTCCCTGGCCCTTGCCGTTGTAATCGAAGCTTCGCTGGTAAGATTTTAGCTTCTTTTCGGAGGGGTCGAAGACGAAAGAATCGCGGAGGTAGATGCGGCCGTTTTCGGGGTCGGCGTCGCTGTCCAGGGGGACGACGAAAGACACTTCGACCTCTCCGTTCGGCTGGACCTTAGCCTCGGAACGCGACTCGGGATCGCCACTTTTGAGCTTGAGCGGGAGTTTTTCGGGATCCTGGGGATCGTAGAGCCCAAGGATTTCCTCGAAAAACGCCTGATTCTCCTTCAAAAGGTCGCGGGTCTCCCCGGATAAATGAAACGTGCCCCCGTGCTTACTCATGTCAAAGGAAAACCGCGCCCCCTTGGCGAGGTTCTTTCGCGGGGCACGGCATAAGACGAAAGCGTGCCGGCCCCAATATCATAATAATGTCGAATAAAACCGGCAAAGCCGCGAAAACAAAGGGTTTCAAGGCACCGGTTCGGTTTGAAACCTTATCGCTCGCCCCTGGCAAAAGTTGTCAGGCCGGCAGGGAAATTACTCGGGTTTCCTGAAAATCGTAGTCACGTCTTCGTCCGTACGGCTGGTGGCCGAGGGCGGCTTGATATCCGGGTCGGAGTCGGCTTTGGCACCTGAGCTAGCCTTGGGGTTATGGACATAGACCATGGCGCCGAAGTTATCGGCCTCCAAATGGTCGATCGGTTGGCCGCCTTTGGGATTTTCAAAAACATTGCCGCTGCCATCCACGAAGCGCTGCACGCCGTCGACAAATAC
>JBIOXX010000457.1:0-5407 GCA_044869875.1 bacterium
TGTTCGTTGCGCTATGCCGTCGAGGCGATCAACCTCCAGGATAACACCACCGTTCCGGGCTGCACATTCACCGGCAGCTTCGGCACCGACGACACCATCGTCCTCGGCGAGGAGACCTATGTTCTGACGATTGAGGGCAGTGACGAGAGCGATAACCAGACCGGCGATTTGGACGTCAATTTCGAGAGCGACACTCCGGTGACTATCCAAGGCGCCGGTTCCGGGCTCACGACCATCGATGCCTCGGGAATTCCCCTCGGTGACCGTATCTTGGACGTCGACAGCGGCGAATTCACGATCACCGGCATGACCCTGACCGGCGGCGATGCCAATGGCTCCGACGGCGGCGCCCTCGATTTCAACGAGACGACGGTCCTGGCCCAAGACCTGGTCGTCACCGGCAACGTCGCCGGAGAAGGCGGCGGCATCTCCTATGACGGCGACGACATCGACGGCGTCCAGATGATCCTCGAAGACTCCACCGTCGACGATAACGAAGTGACCGGCCCCATCGCTTCGGGCAGCACCCAATGCTTCGGCGGCGGCATCGAGAACGAGGATGGCCTGCTGGCCATCGTCAACTCCACTATCAGCAACAACCGGTCGCCCAGCGGCCCCGGCGGCGGTATTTGCGACACCGGCAATTATCTCTTCATGATCAATAGCACGGTCAGCGGCAACAGCGCCGAGTCCGAAGGCGGTGGTATTTTCACTAGCGGCGGTCTAAAAGGAGTTTATAACGTCACCATCACCCTGAACACCGCCGAGACCGGCGGCGGCATCTTCAAGCCAATTGCAGTCGTGCCCCAGCCCCAGGGGAATACCTTCGACGACCCCCGCTTCTTTAATGCCCAAATCTTCAACACCATCGTGGCTCAGAACACCGCCGACACCGGTCCCGATTGCTCCGGCGAATTCATGACCGGCGGCAACAACCTGATCGGCCAGATCGGGCCCAACGACCAATGCACCAATTTCGTCAACGGGACCAATAGCGACCAAGTCGGAACGCCCGGAGCGCCGATCGACCCCTTGCTCGGCCCCTTGGCCGACAACGGCGGGCCGACTCAGACCCATGCTCTGCTCACCGGCAGCACGGCCATCGACCGCGGCAATCCCAACGGTTGCGATGCGCTGGATGTGTTGGCCTTCAACCCCGATGATTTTAACGACCCTCTGACGTTCTTCACCCTGACCGAAGATCAGCGCGGTCTGACTCGGCCGGTGGCGATCCTCGATCCCAACACGCCGATCTGCGACATCGGCGCCTACGAGCTTCAAGTGGTCGCGCCGACTCCGACGCCCACTCCCTCGGCGACGCCGACACCTCCGCCTCCGCCCTTCCAGGGCTTGGTCGAAGGCAGCGGCTGTTCGCTGAATCCGGCTTCGGCGGTTCCGGCAGCCGCTTCGCTGTGGATGGGGCTGGGCTTGATGGCGGGCTTCTTGGGCCTGCGTCGAAGCAAGCACCGCGACTAAGCGATTTCGTTTTTCCAAGCAAAGCCCGGCTGCAAGGCCGGGCTTTTTTTTGACAGATCTTAAAAAGGAGCTTCCATGAAACGAATTTTCTTTCCCTTGCTCGTCGTCCTCCTAGCTCTTTCAAGCCAAAGCGCCTTGGCCGGTGAAGCCAAGGGGACACTCGTCACTCCCAAGGGCACGGTGGCCTTGAAATACGCCTATCTGGTGAAAGGCCCCGATTCCTTCGACGAGAAAAAGATCATCCGTCGGATCCTTCTTTCGGCAAGCGACCTCAGCGCCAAGCTCCAAGCTTGCGCCGCGATGAGCTGTTCCGACGGCGAGGTCACCGAGGGGATGACCGTCGACTTGGTCGGCGGAGAGCGCTTCAACTATTGGATGGTGATGAGCGGGGGCATGGTCCAGCATTCGGGAACCAAGGAAATGACCGCGCTCAAGATCAGCGCCGACGATGCCAAGCATCTTGCCGCCAAGCTCAGCTTCGACGACAGCGCGATGGGTGGGCCCAAGGTCGACGTCGACTTCGACGCCACCTTCGTCAAGGAATTCACCAAGGCTAGGTAATAAAAAAGCCCGGCTTTGCAGCCGGGCTTTTTTTTGGAAAGCTTCTCGCTAGTCTCGGGACTTTTTCTTCAAACCCAAGAAACCCGTCATCAAGCCCAAGCCGATCCACAGCGAACCGCTGGCCGCAGCCGCCGAGGCCGGATTCAGCGAACAGCCGCTGCCTTCAACCAGGCCCTGGAAGGGCGGAGGCGGAGGAGTCGGCGTGGCTGAGGGAGTCGGCGTCGGGGTCGGCACGATCACTTGGAACTCGTAAGCGCCGATGTCGCAGATCGCCAGCGCCGGATCGAGGACCGCCACCGGCCGGGTGAAGGCCCGCTGGTCATCGGTCAGCGGCTCGAGGACGACGTCGCCGGGATCGAGGATGGTTTCGATGTTGGCCGCTTGGCAACCGTCGACGTCATTGCCGCGGTCGATGGCCAAAGAGCCTTCGAGCAGGGCGTGGGTTTCGGTCGGTCCGCCGTTATTTTGCAGCGGGCCGATGCCGGCGTCGGCCACTCCGGTTTGATCGCCGGTGGCGGTGAAGCCGTTGCAGCCGTCGATGTTTCCGACCAAGTTGTAGCCGCCCGAAAAGACGTCGCCGCCGCAGTCCGGGAAGTTATCGCTTTGGTTTTGGGCGATCAGGGTGTTGAAGACCCCGAATTGCCCGAGGGCTCCGTCTCCGCCCGGCAATATCTGGCACTCGATGCAAATGCCGCCGCCAAAACCGTCGGTTCCGGTGGAGTTTTCGGCAATGGTGGCGTTGAAGATCAGGCTGCTCAGTTCGGGAAGCCCGCCGGTGGTGGTCGTGGCTTCGGACCAAATGCCGCCGCCGGCAGTGAGCGCCTGGTTATTGCTGACCGTCGAGTTGATCAGCATCATATTTTGGAAATTATAGATGCCGCCGCCCAATCCGTTCGAAGTGCCGCTGCCGCTAATCCCATCGGACTCCACTCCCCCAACGGCGCTATTGCGGCTGAAGGTGGAATGGGTGGCGATCAGTATTCCGCTATTTTGCACGCCACCGCCTTGGCCGGCGCAAGTATTGGAGTCGATGGTCGTGTTGTCGATGATCAGGGTGCCGCCTTCGTTGTCGATGGCGCCAGCATCTTCATTCGGAGCTTGGTTATTGGTGATTCGGCTGTTGGTGATCGTGAGAGAGGCGTCGTTGACGATGGCGCCGGCGTCGTCTTCTTGAGCGATGTTCTCGGTGACGGTGACGTCGTCCAGGGTAACCTCGGCGTCATCCAACTCTATCGCAAAACCGGCGCCTTCGCCGTTGGGAAGATCGCCGTCGCGGATGGTCAGGCCTTGAATGTTGACCGTGATGGAAGGGATTGGGCCGGCACCGCCATTGGGGAAGGGGATGTGCAGCACCCGGTCTTCGTCGTCGGAGATAAAGCCGGAGGCGCTGATGGCGGTTTGATCGGCGCCGGCTCCGGTGATGGTGACCGAGGCCAGGATATCGATATCGCCGAACTCATTGTCGTCCTCGCCGCTGCCGCCAACCGAAAGGACGTAGGTTTGAGCCGTCAAGGCGACGGTATCGTTGGTGCCGTAGCCGTCGGGGCTGGCGTTGGTGCAAGCGCCGAAATCGCCGCCGCCGTTAATCGACTCGATGGCATTGCGCAGCGTGCAGGTTCCGCCGCCGAAGGCATCGGTCGCTTCGGTGACGTTGATCGTCGCCGCCTGAAGCGACGGAACGGTTAAGCTTGAAAATAACAGGATCGAAAGCGACCCCAGCAACCTTGGAAAAGATCTCATCGGATCCCCCTCATCGTTAAATTGTTTGGAACGAAAGCAAATAGGCTCTGGCCGCTGAGCTTAAAGTGGCACATTGCAGATGTCAATAAATACCTTGATTTATCTAGGAAAATTTAGACTGCAACCACCGCCAGCCGACCTTGGAGCGGCGGGATCCGAAGGGGCGGGGCCTGGCGGGCCGGGACCGGGATCGGCTGCTTGGGTCGTCGAATTCGAGGCGGCAAAGGAAAGCTCGGCGAAGGTCTCATTGTAGCCATCTTCCACTCGGAGACGGACGGTATAAATGCCGGCCCGGTCGGCGATGAGGCTGCTGGTGGCTCGATCGAAGGACGACAGCGCGGCTTGGCTGCCCTCGGGCTTGGCGACCAGCTCCCATTGGAAGAGAAGGGGATCGGGGAAAAGGCTCGAGCTTTCCCTCCCGTCCAACTCGACCGCCGTGCCGAGCGGCGCCGCTGCTCCGGTGCTCAAGTCTTGGCGGATGCCGCGGTCTCCGCGGTAAGAAGCGCGAATCAAAACCTCGGGAAGAGGCAAGCTGCCTCCGGCCACCGTCACGGTCACCGCGTCGGGAATGCTGTCGCTCAAGCTGTCGCTGACGACCAGAGTGGCGATGTATTCGCCTTCCATGTCGGGAACGAAGCTGGGATTTTGCGAGAAGAAGGCATCCAAGCGGCTTCGCGATCCGGCCGGGACGATCAATTCCCAATCGAAGCTCAAGGGGAAGTCGCCGTCGCCGTCGCTGGCCGCGCCGTTCAAGCTAACCGCTTGGCCCAGCTCCAGGCTGCGGTCGCCCCCGGCATTGGCCTCCGGAACCTGATTGGAGGGATCGCTGGCGGCGCTGAGCGAATTGGCGACGTTCAGCCGTCCGCCCATCACGGTCTTGCCGACGAGGTAAGATTTGGGCTCGGCGCCTTGCAGGATCAAATTGCGGACTTGGCGGTGGCTCAAGCCCGGAAACTCCGACCAGAGCAAGGCCGCGGCGCCGGCCGCGTAGGGCGAAGCCATCGAAGTGCCGGAGATGTAGCCATAAGTGTTGCCCGGCTTGGTGCTGAAGATTTCGCCGCCGGGAGCGGCCAAGTCGACGGCCGTGGCGCCGAAGTTGGAGAAAGAGGAGAGGGTGTCCCCATCCTCGATCGAGGCCACGCTGACGACGTTGGGCAGGTCGTAGCTGGCCGGATAGAAGGGGCTGGCATCGATGTCGCGGCCCTGATTGCCGGAGGCGGCGAAAAAGAGAACGCCTTGAGAGTCGGCTTCGAGGATGGCGCTTTCCAAGGCCGCATTGAAGGCGTTCGATCCCCAGCTATTGTTGAGAATCACCGCCCCGTTGGCCAAGGCGTATTCGATGGCCAAGACCGCGTCGCTGGCCGAGCCGCCGGCGCTTTCGTTCAAGAACTTGAGGGCCATGATCTTGGCGGTCCAGGCGACGCCGGTGACGCCGATGCCGTTGTCGCCGACCGCGCCGAGGATGCCGGCGACGTGAGTGCCGTGCCGGTGATCGTCCATCGGGTCGCTGTCGTCATTGACGAAATCGTAACCGTGGACGTCGTCGATGAAGCCGTTGCCGTCGTCGTCGACGCCGTTGGCCGCGAGTACGCCCGCCTCGCCCGGATTGGTCCAGATGTTCGCCGCGAGA
>JBIOXX010000458.1:0-2654 GCA_044869875.1 bacterium
TGGTCAGGTCGAAAAAGCTTAAATTGGTGTCGCCTTGGTGGACCGAGGCATCGGGCATCAAGCCGCGCTCGGCGGCGACCTTCTTGCCTTCCTCGACCTTGGCGAAAAATTCCTCGGCGGCCTTCTCCCGGGCCTTCGGATTGGCGACCATTTCGTCGATGGCGGCCAAAGCTTCCTTCATTACTTTATCGGCCTGAGCCGGATTGAATCGGTCGCTGCCGACGATGCCGTTTTCCTTCAAAATGGCGCCATATTTTTGGAACAGGGCCGCCTGCAAGCGGATGCCGGGCTGCTTCGGATCGTAAGTGGTGCCGAAGGCGGTGAAATCCTCGAAATGAGTCGCTTCGAGAACCAGCTGTCGGAGAGCCGGATCGGCGAAGACCCGGGCTTGATTTTTGGCGATCCACACCGACCAACCGCCGTCGGCCAAGTTGTCGGTAGTCACTTCCTTGAGGTTCAATTGGCGAATCGCGGCGGCCACTTCCCGGACCTGCTTGTCGGAAGGCGCGCGGACTCCGGCGTCCTTGAAGCCGCGGCGAGCCGCCGCCATCGCCGCCTCGTCCTTGGCGGCGGTCTCGAGGGCCTTGGGATCGCCTTTGACCAGATCCAAGGCGCTTTCCATCTTGTCGACCAATTGCTCGGTCGAATTCTTGGGATTGGCGAAGCGGCCATGGTGGTCAACCGTCGACTTATCCAAGTGAGCGGTGTCGGGGTGGACCGGAAGGCTGGTGTCGTAGATGTGGGTGGTGCCGGCCTGATGGGCCCGGGCGTCGACGATCACCTGATCGGCCCAAGCCCAAGCTTTGAGGGCGGCTTCGGCGGTGTCCATCTTCTTCTCGTTCACCAAATAATCGTAATAGCGCTTGACCCGCTCGCGCGACGGCGCGGCCTGGGCGATCTTGTCGGCCTTGGCCTGAACATCGCTGATCGGCCTGAATTCGGCGACGCCGACCGAGCTATTGGGCCCCGCCGTTTCCACCGGAGAACCGGCCAAAACTTTTAAGACCGGAGGATTCTTGCCATCGAAGGCGATTTCAACCGGGACCGCGTCCTGCAAGGATTTCCCAAGCCGGACTTCCAAGGTTTTCCCGCTCGGAATCTCTTGAACCGCGCCGGGCTTGAGTTGAGTCCAGGTTTCGGTCTTCGGATCCCGAACCCAGGTCTGGGCATTCGGATCTTCGCTGGCCTGCAGAACCACGCCCCGCTTTTTCACACCGGTCGTTTCATAAACCGTCGCATGATGATCCGCCACCCGCGGATCCTTCACCGTGGCATTGCCCAAGTGAAACTCGTCGCGAAACTTCTTATTATTATGGGTGTCGAAGCCAATCGTCGAGCTGGACTGGACCTCGTTTCGGTAGGTGGCGATATAGGGTAGATCCTTGGCAGGAGCTTCCTTACCCTCGGTATGGGTCACCGGCACCGCCCCGCCTTCGAGGACGACCGGCTTTTCGATCCCCATCTCCTTGAATTGATCCCGGAAAAATCCGGCGGCGGCATCCCAACTCCGGGCGTCGGTCGTGTTGGTCTCGGTATAAAGCCGTCCGTCGGGATGCAGTTTCCCGCGACGGGGATGGGTGTGGTAATCGTAAACTTTGACCGGCGGATTGCCGCGGCCGGCCTGCTCCTTGGCGCTGTCGAGCAGCGGCTGCAGGGCTTGTTTCTGGCCGTCGGCGTTTTTGACGTTGTAAGGGCTGTCGGCGGAGATTCGATCCGAGATCACCACCGTGCCGTCGGCGAACTCGATCGCAAAAATGCGGTGCTCGTTGCCGTCCTTGGCCGAGGCTTCGATCAAGCTGCGCAACCCCTCCTGCATCTTGTTCGGAAGGCCGTCGGCCGGGTTTTGGCTCATCCGACTTTCGTAAACCTGGTAGTCGCCCGAGAAGCGCTGGGTCTCGGCGGCATTTCTTCCGTTCATCGGGATGATGGCGGGTGGCGGACGGTCGGCCACCGCTGGCAGCTCGTCGCGCTTCGTGGGCTCTTTCCCCGCTGCCTCAGTGTGGATCGGAGGTGGCTCCTTGACGGTCCCCGTGGTATCGACCGGAGTCGCGCGCTCGACTGGCTTCACCATTTTGAAGAGGAATTTCGACCATTGGTCGTGGGGAATCATCCCGCTCATGAAATTGCCGTAACCCCGGATGTGAATGCCGCGATCGTCGACCTTGGTGACGATGCCGATGCCCTTCCCGTCTTCGTTGGTGAGGACGTCGCCGACCTTGATTTCCTTGGCGGCGGGAGGCGGCTTGGCTTCCATCGCGCCTTGAGCGATGAGCGCCTGGATCGCCGCGACGACTTTCTGCTTTTCGTCTCCGATGCGCGTCGATTCATCGGTGATTTGCTTGGCGGTCATTTGACCGGTTCGGGCCTTTTGATTGAGAGCCTCATTGGCCGCATCGAGCGCCCGGAGCTCTTCGAGCTTGGTCGCCAGCTCTTGCTTGGAATCGACGGTTGCGACGGTGCCCTTCTTCGGTTGTAGGACCTTGGTCGCATCGCCGGTATCGACGGCGGTGGCGGCGCCCTTCTTGGGCTGTAGAACCTTCGTCGCATTGCCGGTGTCGACGGTCGCAGCGGTGCCCTTCTTCGGTTGCAGAACCTTGGTCGCGTCGCCGGTATCGACGGCCTTGGTATCGGGCGGCGGAGTCGGTGCGTCGGCA
>JBIOXX010000459.1:0-3541 GCA_044869875.1 bacterium
CAAGACCAAGCTTTCTTCGCCGGCGCCCGGCCGAGGATGATGGTTCCGTCGGGATCGACCGACAGGCTCTTGATCGTGCCGGTGGCGCCGCTGACCGATCCACCTTCCACCGGCACCGTCAAGATCAACTCCGAGCCGGCGCAGGTGTTGTTTTCGGCGGCCACGCAGAGACCGACTTTCTCGCCGGCCGCAGCGACGACCGAGCAGTCGCCGGTGGCGCCGAAGGCTCCGGTCGCGTTGGCGTTGCAAAAATCGGTGTTGCCGACCAGGGCCTGGGCCGAAGGGATAAGATAGTCGGTCCAGCTTTTCGGAATTGCCGAGAAACGGGAATAGACCGTCAGCTTGATCCGGGCATTGGCCGGAGCGGCGCCGTCGGAGCCGCGGCATTCGACCCGAGGTCCGGCCACGTTTTCACAAACGATGAGGTTCTTATTGAGAGTGCTGGGGCTGGGCAAGGAAACAGGACCGGCCGCGTAGTTGCCGCTGCTATCCAAGGCGCCGCCGACCGGGCCGGAGCCGCCCATCGGTCCACCGCCGCCGGAGCAAGCCGCCAGCAGCGCCAAGGCGAGAGCCGCCAAAGCTCCATCGAACGGTTGCTTGAACAAAATCCGCCTCACTGCGCCCTCCTCAAAGACTCCGCGCCGTAAACTCGCTGGGATTGAACTTGATCACATTGTTGCCGACCATGTCGTAGGTGATCCAATCGCCCTCGCGCCGCGATCCTTGCTGCAAATCCCGGACGACCACCGGCCCCAAATTCTTGACCGTCACTCGCACGAGCGGAACCGTCACAACGCCGTCTTCACCGATCGTCAGGGAAAGAGACAAAGCCTTCGAACCCTGCTCGCCCGAATCCAAGACCAGGAGTTTACTTTCGCCATAGCCGTACTGGGCGATGGCCACGGGGCTCTCGGTCAAGCCGGCCAAGGAAAAGAAACTGACTTGGCTCTCTCCTCCTGGAAAGATGCGCGTGATGAAAACCAGTCGATTGGCGACGGGATCGAGGACCGCCAAGACGGCCCGGTAGTCGTTGACCGAAATGACCTGAACGTCCTTGAGAAGCGCCGCTTGCTGGTAAACCACGCCATCCCAGGCGTTGTAGACGTCGTCCGGCGCCACGCCGAATCCGTCATGCCGCAGGTAGACCTGATAGATCTGGTCGCTGGCATAGAGCCCAGTCACCGCCGTGACGTTGATCGACTGCGGCACCCGATAGCCTTCGCCGGGAGGAGTGTAGAAGCCGAGCCCGGTGGCAAAAGAGTTGGGAGTGCTCATGGCGCGGCTGACCGCTTCCGCGTCGCAATCGGTGACGAAGGTATCGGGCGCGACCTTGAAGCGCGACGGCTTGCCCTTGGGGACATCCAAGCGAACGAAGAGCTCCGAGCTGGTTCCATCGAAGCCTTTCACCTCGGCCGGAAAGACGATTTGGGCGAAGGCATTGAGGCCTTCCTGAGTCACTAAAAACAGTGTGTTCTTCAGGGCGACGCCGTAAACGCGGAGGTTGCCGATATTCCCGACGTAGACCGCATTCAAGTCCTCTTGCCTGCCGGGAAGCCGAAAGAGCTCGGTCACCGTCTCCGAACCGGCGACCCGGTTCTTGAGAGTGATGGTCGCATCGGCCGGAGCCTTGTAGGCCGCGGCCGGAGTTCCGACGAAATCGGGAGCCGAGGGGCAGGAAGAGCCGGCGGGCGGCGGCGGGGTCAAGAGCGGTGCACCGACCGGTTGGGCATGAGCCGTGCCGATCAATAGGCTTAGCCAGGAAAAAGATCGGCGGGCGGGAGCCGAGCGCTGTCCGAAGATGATGTTGCCATCGGGGTCGACTGAGAGGCTTTTGATCGTGCCGCTGGCACCGCTGGCGGTTCCGCCTTCGACCGGCACCGTGATCACCAACTCCGAACCAGAGCAGACATTGTTGTCGGCGGCGACGCAAATTCCGACCTTCTCACCGGAAGAGGCGACCACCGAGCAGTCGCCGGCGGCGCCAAAGGCTCCCGCGGCGTTGGCGTCGCAGAAGTCGGTGTTTCCGACCAAGGCATGGGCCGAGGGAATGAGATAATCGGTCCAAGTTTTTTGGATCGCTGAAAAGCGCGAGTACACCGTCAGCTTGATGTGAGCGTTGGCCGGAGCCGCTCCGTCGGAGCCCCGGCATTCGACGCGGGGACCGGCGACGTTTTCGCAGACGATGAGATTCTTGTTGAGAGTGGACGGGCTTGGTAAGGAAACCGGGCCGGCGGCATAGTTGCCACCGGAATCGAGCGAGCCACCGACCCCACCCATCGGTCCACCGCCACCGCCGCTGCAAGCGGCGACGAGCAAGGCCAAAGCCCAAGCCGCCCTGCTCAAACCCTCCTTCAGATTGGCCATGAACCCCTTCTCTTTCCCAGAAATGCCGAAGACAAGCTTAGCAGCCTGAGATTGGAAAAATAAACCTTCAAGAGGTCGGAAAATTCTTTTTAATTTATAGAATTTTAATAGGCGAAGGCCGGTCCAAAAATGTATAATTTTTGGAAACGACGCTGGGGAAGATGTTTTAACCCCCGAATATTGCATGGAAATCTGGCTGTGTGCCCAACAGCCCCCTCGGATTTCTAAAAGGATTATCGTCCCCTTAACCCCTGGAGTTGCCTCATGGAGACCATCGATCAAGATTACCAGGTGCTGCGCGCCTTAGGCCAAGGTTTGGCCGGCGAGGTTTTTCTCGTCCAGAAGGGCGGCCAGCGCCTCGCGCTCAAGCTGCTCAAACAGGCCATCGGCGGCATGAGCCCCGAGGAAGCGGCGGCCCACTTCAAGGCCGAGTTTTCGATCCTCAAACAGCTCTCCCATCCCCACATCGCCAAGATCCTCGACTTCGGCCAGGACTCGGCCAGCGGCCGCCACTATTATACCAGCGAGTTCGTCGAAGGCGGCGACACTTTCGCCGCCACCCGCCAAGCCGAACCGGAGCAGATCGAAGAGCTTTTCCTCCAAGCGCTGCGGGCCCTCGAATACTTGCATAGCCGCCGCATCCCCCACTTCGACCTCAAGCCCGAGAATTTGCTGCTCCAGCAAGGGAAGTCGGTGAAGCTCATCGACTTCGGCATGGCCGGCTTCAAGCCCCGCGGACAATTGGCCGGAACGCCGGCCTACATGGCGCCGGAGATCGTCCTCGGTCATCGGCCCGACACCCGAGCCGACCTCTACAGCTTGGGCCTCACTTTTTACGAATGCGCCACCGGCTCCAATCCCTTCGCCGCCAAGGGCTTGGCCGAGATGCTGCGCCGCCAAGAGAAACTGATTCCGCCGCCGGCCCGCCAGACCAATCCCAAAATCTCCGAAGCCTTTTCCGAAACCCTCGAAGCCCTGATGAAAAAGAATCCCTCGGAGCGGCCGGCCACCGCCGGCCAAGCGCTCCGGCTCTTCGCCCAACTCTCGGGGAAAAAGATCTCGCTCGAGACCGCCGAGACCTCGCTCTCTTATCTGCCCAACGAAACCAAGTTGATCGGACGCCGCCAAGCGATGGCCGACTACCAAAAGCTCTTCGAAGAGGTCTTCCGCTCCGGCG
>JBIOXX010000460.1:0-3584 GCA_044869875.1 bacterium
CGCCTTTTTATCTTAACTCAAGCGGGGGGCGGCGCGCGACAAGAACCGCGTGGCGGGTATCGGGACTTTGGCACCAGTCGGTGGGAAAGAGCGGCGGCTCAGTGGCCGAAGCCGCCGGACGATAATAAAGCGGCTCGAAGACCAAACCATGCAGCTCTTCGAAGTGGCGGAGGATCTCGAAGGGGGTGCGCGGGTTGTAGGCCTGAATCAAGAGGGTCTGGGCTCTCGCCCCCGGCCGCAGGAGGTCGAAGGCTCCGGGCAGCGAGACCTGGTGTCCGGCGA
This sequence comes from bacterium, assembly GCA_044869875.1. Taxonomy (GTDB): domain Bacteria; phylum UBA10199; class UBA10199; order DSSB01; family DSSB01; genus DATEDP01. The sequence continues at coordinate 283 of JBIOXX010000460.1, forward strand.
AGAAGAGAAAAGGCGAGCCGTTGAGAAAGAGCGTGTCGAGCTCGGCTTGGCGCAGCTCGGCCGGGTCGACATTGGCCGGATAGCTAGCGTTCAGCTCCAGGCCGAGGGCCCGGCCGCCGAGACGCTCCACTGCTTGCAGGGTTTCGAGCCGGCCGCCGTAACCGACTTCCAAAAATCGTCCGTCCTTTCGGACCAAGCGGTGGAGGATCGCCTCCATGTTCGGCTCGATGCCGAGCTGATCGATCGGCGCGATCGCGTTGCCGGCCTCGATCTCGGAGAGGCTCGGAATTCGGAAGCCCAGGCGCCGCTCCGACCATTCGGAAAAGGCCTGGTCGGCGGCGGCCCGGTGGCGCTCGCCCAGCTCCGGCGGAAGCAAGGTGGAACGAGGTCGGGCCATGAGGCGATAGCCTTCGGGACCGCCCTGGTTCCGAGTGTAGCTTTCCTGGATGAGGCCATGCTCCAAGATCCGGTGAATCTCCGGCCCAACGTTCGGCACTTCCAGGGTCGCGGCCTCGACATAGGCTTGGGTCGCCAGCCAATCGAGGAAGATCGTCGCGAGGAGCGGGCTGTGAACCGGAAAATTATCCAGGATCCAATGCCGGCCTTGAAACTGGATTCGGCTGCGAATCTCGGCTTGGCCGTCCGTAATCCGCAAGAGACGGCCGTTCTCGGTGCTCCGAGTTTCCAAAAAGACCTCGCTACCCAATCGACTGGCGATGCGGCGACGTCCACTGGGGGGAAAGCTCTCGTCTCTCACCGGAAGATGGAGCTGAAAACCGGCCTCGGCTTGGGGAAAGCTGAAATTGAGGGCTCGCCGGACCGAGATCTCGGTCGCGCCACTCAGCTCGGCTCCCCCAAAACGATAAACGCGGTCGCCGAGATGAATCGAATCGCCGGGCCTAATCCGAAGCGATCCACCGGGCCGCAAAACTTCCTCGCCGACCCGGACGACGAAGCTCCGCCGTCGCTCTTGGGTGTCGCCGTCGATCAGCCAGAAAACGCCTTGGCCTTCGATGATGCGGATGCTGGGCGAAATCTCCCGGTCGATGGATCGGGATCTTCCGTCGCGGGGAACGCGAATCTCGGAGGCGGGGCTCGGCAACGGCGTGCCGGAGCTGGGGTTTTGAGGCGATGCCGATTCGGGGAGCCGCACTGAAAAGCTCGGCTCAGAACCGAGGCTGATGGCGCTTGGATCGAAGCGGGTGGCGCTGACGGAGCTCAACGCCGGTCTCAAGCCAAATTGAGGTAGGCGCGGCAAGCGCCAGGTGGTCGGTCGGCTCAGGGCCTCGCTCTGAAGCTCAATCCCCTGCTCCCAACGCCGCAACCCTTCGCCCAACAATCCCCGGTTCAGTCTTCCAGCCACGTTGAAATGGAGCAAGGTCGAGAGGCCGTCGATCGCCGCGATGCTGGCGCTGGTCCTCTCCTTTAGTCCCGCTCTTACTTCCAGCTCATGGCCGAGCAGGATCCCGCCATACATCCCCGTTTGCTGGAGCAAAGGTCTTAAATAATTCGTCCGGCTGGCCAAAGCTCCGGTTGTCAGTCCCCCGGCTCGCAAGGCTCCCAGCATCAGGAGGCTGGAAGCCAGCTCGCCCCTTAAAGCTCGGAAGCTCCAATCCTGCTCTCTGCCTAAAGCGAAGTTCCCCAAGCGGCCGGCCATTGGAAAGACCGCCGCCTCGATTCCGAAGCCGGCCAAGCCGGCCACGGTTCTCGCACCGAAACCTCGGGTCAGTAAACCGGCGTTGGGGCTGGCGGCCAAGCGCGATAAAGCGACAAAGCGGCTGGCCCGAAAGGCCAGGCCGGCCGCGGTCATCGCCAAGAGAGTCGTTGGTTCGGTAGCTTCATCCGTAAAACGGCTTAGGAGGACTTCGACTCGGTCGCCGATATTTCCATGACCTAAATGGGCATCGAGCCGTCTTTGGGCTCGGTCGCGGATGTAAGAGGGAATGTCGGAAGAGCTCAGGATCTCGGTATAGATCTCGATCGCCAGCTCGCGGCGCTGGGCCCGCTCCTGGCGGCCGGCCAAAGACAGCAGCCCTTCGCCGCGCAATTCGGGGTCGCGCTCGCGGGTCAGGGCCCGGCGCTCAGCATCGATGTTGATTCTAGAGAACATTCCTGGGCTTATCGTCCCGGTCGGGCGGGGGTTGTGCCGGCTCAATGACGCAGAGCATCGGCTCGAAAGCGGTTCAAAAGGCGACTCAAGAGCTCTTCGGCGGCCTTCCGTAACTCGCCATTGCCGTTGAATCCGGCCAAGTGGGACAAAGGTTTCAAATAAGGCCCGCTATTGAGCTGATCGGCCAAGCCTTCGGCGACGGGATATTGCGCGGCTAGCCGCCAGTACTGGTCGAGGGACCGAATTTGAAAATCGCCGCTCTCTTTGGTCCAGCGTTCGCGTAGCTCGGCCAGACCCTCCCTCATTTCGCCGGTCACGCCCTGGGGCACGTTTCGGGGGAAGGCATATTGCCAAGGCAAGAGCTCGAGCGAGGCTCGGCGGCAAGACCGCAGGACGTCGACGTAGGTGTTGACGAAGCGCTCGCGCACCGCTGGGTCCTTGGCCAATAGGAAGGCTTCGCGAAATTGTTGGCCGAAGCCGACAAAGGTATCGAGCATTATACTGAGCTGGAGCGGGTGGTGGTCGTGAAGCGCGATCTGGGAATCGACGTAGTGGGGGAAGGCTTTCAAAACTGGCTCTAAAATTCGATTCGGAGTATTTTTTAAATCCCGGTTCTGCTGGAGAAAGGCAATCTCCTCGGCCATCCCGAAATCCAGGCCGTGGAAGGAATTGGTTTGGGTCACGGTGCGAAACAGCTGCCAAAAAAGCGGATAATGCATCGCCGCCAGCGCCCGCCTTTCCGGATCCTGAGCTTGCAAGTCCAAGCGAAGCATCCGAATCCCCGAGATCACCTCGCGGGCCGCCAGCTCGCCAGCGGCGTGGACGGCCTGGAGCGAGTCGTACCAAGCCGCCAAATAGGCCTTGCGCAGTGCGGGATTGGGCAACATCTCGGCTCCCATATGGAGCGCGGTCAGGACTTGATGAAGGGCGTCGACCACAGCCAGATCGCGGGGACCGCCTTCTTGCAAGGCCAGCCGATGGTGGTGGAGGAGCGAGACGATGGCCGGCGAAGCCTTGACCGCATTTCGTAGGAAACCGGCATTGGTGCCCTCGGCGATGAGCTGCCGGTGCAAAATAGTATTGGTGAGGATTCTTTGTTCTAAGGCGAAATCGGTCTCGACGTGGCTGTATTTGTCGCGAAAGACTCGCCAAGCCTGGGCATAAAAGCGGTGGCCGATCGATTGGAGAAAAT
>JBIOXX010000461.1:0-14035 GCA_044869875.1 bacterium
CAGTCGCGAGGCCAGGGCTTTTCGATCCATTTCGGCGACGATTTCGATCATCGCCTTCTTGATGATGTCGGCGGCGGTGCCTTGGATGACGCTGTTGAAAGCAATGCGCTCGGCGAAGTTTCGCGCCATGGTGTTGCGGCTGTCGATGTCGGGAACAAAGCGGCGGCGGCCCATCAAGGTTCGAACCTCTTTCTTCTCCCGGGCTCCGGCCAGGATCTTTTCGCGGTAGTCGCGAACGCCCGAATACTTCGCAAAATATTGGTCGATGTACTTCTTGGCTTCCTGCTGGCTGACGCCGAGCTGGCCGGAGAGACCGAAGGGAGTCTGACCGTAGACCACCGCGAAGTTGACGGTCTTGCCGGCCCCGCGCATGGCCGAAGTCACCTTGCCCTCTTCGACTCCGTAAATGCTGGCGGCGGTCATCCGGTGGACGTCGAGGTCCTCGGCGAAGGCCCGGCGCAGGGTCTTGTCGCCGGAAAGCTCGGCCAGGACCCGAAGCTCGATCTGGGAATAGTCGGCGCTCAGCATTAGAAAACCGGTATCGGCGATGAAGGCCCGGCGGATCTTGGCCCCGTCCTCGCTGCGAATCGGAATGTTTTGAAGATTGGGGTCGCTGCTCGAAAGCCGGCCGGTTTCGGCAATGGTCTGGTTGAAGCTGGTATGAACCCGGTGGCTGGTCGGATCGAGGATGCCGAGTAAATTGTCGATGTAGGTCGACTTGAGCTTGGTCAAGGATCGGTATTCCAGGATTTCCTTGGGCAGGTCGTGGAGCTTGGCCAATTCCGAGAGGACCTCGACGTCGGTGGAATAGCCGGTCTTGGTCTTGCGCTGGGCCGGCAGTCCCAGCTTCTCGAAGAGGATCGAGCCGAGCTGCTTCGGCGATTGGATGTTGAAGGGGCCGCCGGCCAGCTCGTGGATTTTGACCTCTTGGCGCTGGATGCGCTCGCCGAATTCGGCTTGGAGCCGCAGCAGGAATTCCAAATCGAGCTTGATGCCCTGCCGCTCCATCCGGCCCAGCACCAAGGTCAGCGGCACCTCGACGTCGCGGCAAAGCTCGGACAAGCCCTCGGCTTGGAGCTGCTCCCGGAAAAGCTCGGCCAAGCGCCAGGTCACGTCGGCGTCCTCGCAGCTGTAGGCGCTGGCTTCCTTCAAGCCGACTTGGGAGAAGTCGCCGCCCTTCTTCACCACCTCCTCGAAGGCGATCATCTTATGGTTGAGGAAGCGGCTGGCGAGGTTGTCGAGCTTGTTGCTTTGGGCCGGATCCAGCAGGTAGGAGGCCAGCATCGTGTCGCATTCCAAACCCCGGACTTGGATTCCGTAGTTTTGCAAAACTTGGGCATCGTATTTGAAGTGCTGGGCGACCTTGGGGATCGCGGCGTCCTCGAGAATTGGTTTCAATTTTTCCAGCGTCGCCTCTCGAGTCAATTGGCTCTCGGCGCCTTGGTGGCCCAAGGCCAGGTAATAAGCCTCGCCCGGCGCCAAGGCGAAGGAAAGCCCGACCAGCTTGGCTTTCAGGGCGTCGAGCGAATCGGTCTCGGTGTCGAAGGCGAAGGACTTCGCGGCCCCGAGACGGGCGAAGAAATCGGCAAAACCAGCCTCGTCGCTCACTAAACGGTAGCCTTCGGTCGGCAGACCCTCGGCTTTCACCGGGGCCGTGGACTCACCGCCGTATTCCTTCACCAGCCCATGGAATTCGAGCTCGAGGAAAAGCTTGCGGCACTCGTCGGAGTTGGGATCGCGGCAACGCAGGTCTTCGAAAACCAGCTTGAGCGGGACGTCCTCGTGGAGGGTCGCCAATTTCCGCGAGAGGAAGGCCTGGTCGCGGTAGGTCACGAGATCCTGGCCTTTCTTACCGGGGATTTCGCCGAGATGCTCGTAGAGCCCTTCGAGGCTGCCGTATTTCTGAATCCATTGGCTGGCGGTCTTGGGGCCGACGCCGGGCACGCCCGGGATGTTGTCGCTGGTGTCGCCCATCAGGCCCAGCACATCGATGACCTGGTTCGGCTTGACGCCGAATTTCTCGAAGACACCGCTCACGTCGGTGCGTTTGTCCTTCATCGTGTCGAGCAGAGCGACATGGCCGTTGACGAGTTGCATCAGGTCTTTGTCGCTGGTGACGATGACGACCGGATGCTCCTTGGGGATGATCCGCCGGGCGACGGTGGCGATGATGTCGTCGGCCTCGTAACCCGGAATTTCGATCCGAGGGATATTGAGAACGTCAACGACCTTCTTGATGTAGTCGAATTGGGGCGCCAAATCGTCGGGCGGCACCTCGCGGTTGGCCTTGTACTCGGCGTATTCGTTCTTCCGAAAGCTCGGCTCCTTGGAGTCGAAGACCATTAATAGGTATTCGGGCTTCTCGTCCTTGATCAGCTTGAGCAGCATTTGGGTGAAACCGTAGATCGCATTGGTCGGAAGCCCCTTGGAATTACTGAGGTGGCGGATCGCGAAATAAGCGCGAAATATATAGGAAGAACCGTCGACGATGTAGAGGGCCGGGTTTTCGGACATGCCGAAGCTATAAAATGGCTTGGACGCCGACGCAAGCCGGGGCTAAAATTTTAGGAAAAGGAGATGAACGATGAAACGTCACCCTCATGAAACCACCGTTCTCGCTCTTTTCCCCAATGCCGAGCAGGCCCGAGCCGCGATGGACGCCCTGACCCTCCTTCCGCTCTCGGCCGGGGACGTCAGCCTCATCCTGAGCGAGGAGGCCTATGATAAAGAAGAATTGATCCAAATGGTGGGCAGCGACTTCCTCCATGAGGAATCGGTGCGGGCCGGCAAGTTCGGCGGGATTTTCGGGGCCGTCATTGCCGGTCTGACGGCGACCGCGGCCATGATCACGGCCGGTGCCGGCCTTTTGGCGGCTGGGCCGATCGTCGCCTTGATCGCCGCCGCCGGCGGCGTCGGCGGAACTCTTTTCTCGGCCGGCTTCACTGAAGAGCAAGCCAAGCGGATCGATGACGGCCTTCGCCAAGGCGAGGTTTTAGTAATGGTCCACGCCGAAAATAAAGACATCGCCCAGCGGTCCGAGGAAATCTTCCGCCAGCATCGAGCCGATAAGATCCATCATCACCATTAGTCGCCGTCGGCAGATTCGCCCGAGTCGCCGTTTCGCATCAGATACCCGAGGGCGTTGCGCCGCCGCTGGAAAAGCTTGAAGAGCGGGAACTGATCCATCCATGCGGCATTCTCGCGGTAGAAAGGCTCGAGGTGCCGCTGAAGAATGATCGATGTCTCACCAGCCACTTCCTGAAAAGGTCGCTCGTAAAGCGGCGCCAGCTCGTCGAACATGGCTTGGCGGTTCGGATCGGGAGTCGGCCCTTCCAAGTATACACGAAGCAAGGCCGGGTTCACGCCCTCGACCTTTCCGGTGAGGGCTTCCTCCAAGGGCATCGAACGCAGATTGATCAAACGATATTCCATGGCTGAATTGCCGGTGGTGGCGGAATAGCGCTCGTAGTCGCGTAAGAAGGTATCGAGGCGCATGCCTTCGTAGAAATGAATCGAATTAATTCCTTGATAGACCGGCTCGGTGGGAAAGACCGCCTTGAGCCGACTCATCAGTCCGTGGTTGAGAGCCATCGGCCGGTTGTCGCGACCACGGTATACCGAGAAAGTGTCGACCATCTGACCGCCGGAATAGATTCCGACCAAAGTCCCGCGCTCCGGCCGAGTCAGGGCTGATTTAATGCCTTGGCTGATCGGCCCGCCGAAATAGCCCAAGAGCATCGGCCAGCCCGGATTGCTCCGCAGGAAATTCTCGATCAATCCGCCGTGGGCCTGGCCGGTATTTCGAACCGCCTGCGGCGTCACGTTTTGGCCCGGCGGCAAGGAGCGGCGCAAACGATCGACCAGCGGGCCCAGCTCTTCGAAATAAAGGCGGCTGGGACCTTCTCGTTCCCGGCGTTCGGCGATGATGCGAGTGTCGCCCAACATGAGGCTGAGCCGGTCGTCGGGCCGCACCCTTTGATAGGAGTCGAGGATGGTCCGTAAGGTCATCTCGAGCTCGGCTCGCTCCCGGGCGTGCTCCAAGGGGTCGAGCCCTTCGACGTTGATCTCGGTGGTCAGCCGGCTGCCTTCGGGAAAGCTCCGTAGAAAAGTGCCGAGCTGGGTGATCCGATCCATGACTTTCTGCCCGTCGACCCGAATGTAGGCCCGGTAAACGTGGGAATTTTCGGCGTCACCGGCCATCCGGATGACGAACATATTACCGTAGGGCGGACGGATGATCGGGCTCCGGGTCACCTTCACCGGCTCGCCGTCACGCATCGAGGCGATGAGGCGCAAGGTCAACTCGTACTCTTGGGCGGTCCGTTCCGGAGAACGGTCGCCGGTCTGCTGGAAACGGTCGAGGATCCGTAATTGTTTGTCGAGCTTCTCCATCGCCTGCTCCGAGCGCTGGGAAAGCGTCCGGCGGAGGCGGGCCCCATCGATGCCCAGGAATTCGCCGCGTAATGCACTCTGGACCGTTTCAGGCACCCGCGGCGGAAGCGCCAGCGGGCTATCGGGATTGAAGTCCCGATAGGCCTGGTACAACTCTTCGGGAAGGCGCCGCCGCTCCACCGAGTGCGAGGGGTGGTTGTAGTATTGGGTCATCGGCAAAAGGCTATTGACGCCCTCTTCCGTCATCTTGGGCGTCCGCCCGTCTTCCTCCATCGGGAGCAGTTGGCTAAGCTCGAAGGGCGTCCCGCGCTGGCGCCATTGGTTGTAGAGCGATTGGACGATGCCGCGCTTGGGGTTGCGGGTCGCGGCGAGCTTGGAGTTGTTCACCACCCGGTTCAAAATGAAATCGCGAAGCCCTTGGCGATCCATGACGTCGACGCCCCGGGCATCGATCAAGAGTCGATGGACTTCGGCGATGCTGATCTCGGAGCAGCGCCAAAAATCGTCGGCGACTTCAAGCTCGTAATCCGGCTCCCGAGTCTTGATGACCTCGTCGTTGTTCCGAAGGATGCTCCGCATCACACCGTTGAAAAGCGGGTTCTTGATTTGGCTGTCGTAGTGGTTCTGCAGTGACTTGACATCGACCGCTCCGCTCTCCATTCGATCTGCGACCAGCTCGGCGGCGCGATAGCCCGCAAGCAGGGTCGTCACGTTCTTCAAGGCCTTGCCCAACTCGGTCGAGTGCTGGCGGTGCGAGGACACGACCCGCAAGAACTCGCTCGACCCGGCCTCGCCGACGAAGGCTTGAATCACCGTCTGGGCGGCCGGAGCCGAATGGGTTTTGGTTCCCTCGGGACTGGCGAAAACCATCCGCACCGGCCGGCCGTGCCAAAGATATTTTCCGGGAATGAACCCGCCTCCGCTGACGATCGACACGTCCTCGCGCTGGTTGGCATCGAGGGCCCGCCGGATCAATTGGTAAGGCAGGAGCGAGCGGCCCTCTTCCAAGCCCTCGCGGTAGCGCCCCAAATTCTCATGGGCGATGAAACCGCCGATGACCTCGAGGAGAATGGCGCTCTGCGGGAGATTGCGGAGATATTCCGGGGTCAAAATTTTATGGAGCTGGTCGCTGGGTACGTTGAGCAGTTGCAAGCGGACGGTCCGTTGCAAGGCCTCCTGGGTCAAGCCGCGGTGGCCGCTGGGTCCGACCGCCTCGATCGGAGGGTCGTGAAGATAATTGAGTTGGATTTGGCGCAAGTTGATCTTGGAGCGATTGGTGCCCTGACCGTTGATCTCGGCGGCTTGAAGCGGATCGCGGGCGGTGGCGAAGAGCCGAGCCCGCCAGGAAAGCCCGCCCGGCCGGATGTTGTGGCGGTAGAGGGCCAGCATTGCCATCATGTCGCCGGAGCCGATCGAGAGAATGGCTTGCTCGGGTTGGACCACCTCGGCGCCGGAAGCGATCCGGCCTTGCGGCGGCACGAAGTGCGGGCCGAGAACTTGGGCCAGCCGGGCCTTCAAGGGCTCGTAATGGGCAAAAGCCTCCGGATCCATCGCGGCCTCAAAAGCCTGCAGGGCCGCCTCGTTCTCGGCGCGCCGCAAATACTCCACGACGCCGACCAGCTCGTCGGCGCTGCGTAAGGCCTGGCGGTAATTCTCGGGCAAGCTCTCGAAAGGGAGATCGCGATTGAAGGCGCCACCATCCATCAGCACGTCTTGGATCCGGCTGGTCAGCGCCATGGCCAAGCCATCGCCGAAATGCATCTCATTGACCCGGTTGATCTGGCTCGGCATCAAGCTGACTGGCCGAAGAATTTCCTCCTGAACCGGCTCCGAGAGCAGACCGAGCATTTTCTGGGGACTGATCTCCGACTCCATTCGGTCGACGATGACCCCGTTACCATTTTGATTTCGGCCGGTGCGGGCCGGAAGACCAGACGGTTCCGAAGGCGTGCCGGTGATTTCCAAGCCGGTCGGGTTGAGCGTCGGCCGTCCCGATCCCGGACCTTCGGGATCGCCGCCGTTCATCGTCATGAACAAGCCCGGCGGCTGGGCCGGCCGGCTTCGCGGCGGCGGAGCTCCGTTGGCCGAGGCTAGAGCCAAGCCCGATCCGTCGCCGGGAAAAAGATTTTCCCAGCCGGCGCGGAGCCGCTCGCGTTGGCGAGCGAAGGCCTCGCTCTCCATCATGCGCGAACGTATCTCGAGCCCTTGGGTGAATTCGTGAAAACCCTCGCCCATCATCCGGCGCGAGAGATTGCCACCGATGTTGAATTGCAGCAGCAGGGCCAGAGATTCCAACAGCGCGTTGGAACCCTCGACGTGGCGGCGCAGCCCGACCCTCTCTTCGAGGTGATGGCCGATCATGATTCCGCCCAGCATTCCGACTTGGGGAGCCACCCGCTGAGTCAAACCGGTAAGTCCGGAGAGGCGGGTCATCTGTCCGGCGGCGTTGGGTTGGTGGGCCCAGCGCAGAGCGCTTCCGGTCAAGGCGCCGCTCATCTTCAAGGCGCCGAGAGTCAGGGTCAGGCCGGCGAGCTCGCGGAGATTGGTCTGCGCATCCCAAGCTTGAACCCCGGGATGGAGAATTTCATTGAGTCCCTTGGTCGTTCCCCAGAACACCGGCACCTCGGCCATGAAAGCCCCGGTCGAGGCCAAGGCCCGAGCGCCTAAGACCGTGCGTCCCGAAGCCAGGGTGCGGGCCAGCAAGGCGCTGCGGACGCTCGAAAAGGCGAAGCTTCCGGCGGCCATGCCGATCAAGGTTACCGGATTGCTGGCCTCGCGGACGAACCGCCGTCCGAGAAATTCGATTCGGGCGCCAAAGGCGCCGCGACCTTCGATCGCGTCGATCCGCGACGAGGCCCGGGCCCGCAGCCCATCGGGAACGCCTTCCAGCAAAACGCTTCCATCCTCACCGCGGTGGCGCAACAACTCGTAAACCAAAGCGGCGCTCTCCAAGCGGTCGGCATTTTCTTGGCGGCTGGCCCAGTGAAAGAGACCTTCGCCGAAGAGCTCGGCATCGCTTTCATGGGCGAGCGAAAGGAGCTCGGCGCGGGCGGCGGGAGGCACCCGTTCATCGAGGCGGCGAAGGGCTTCGGGCGGAAGCTGGCTTAAGGCCGAGCGAAGGTCGCGGGCCCGTCCCGAGCTCAGGGCTGCTTGTAAGGAGGAAGTGGATTCTTCGCCGTCGGTGCCGGCGATATGATCGAGAAGCCGGGCCACCTGGAAGCGGGCGTCCAGACCTCCGCGGCTCTCCGCCGAGACCGGCACGCGTAGATGCCCCCCTGCGAAGCCGGTCCACAGGCCCCCCGACCTGAGATTTGCGCTGTCCGTCGTCATATCTAACCAGCCAATTTCACTGGTGTTTTTACCTATATCCGGTTGGAGAATGCTCTAGAGTCTTTTCGGTGAAAATCCGAAATGGTTGTGCGCACTTATCGGCTTCGGCGCCGCAGGAACTGGAAACGGCGGAAAAGATCGTAAATAGGGTTCTTTCGCACAGCCGCTTCGTTCTGGCCCATATAGGCATCGAGATAAGGCCTAGTTAGCTCAATAAAACTGTTTCGCGACTCTTCGGGTGGAAGCTCATAGAGCGGGGCGGATCGCCGCAGCAATTCGATCGAAGGCGCGGACCCTTCCATCAGGAAGACCTTCAAGAGCCCGGCGTTGACCTCCGGAATGTTCCCGACCATCGCGTGCTCCACCGGCGCATAGGTAATTGGCAAGGTCCGCACCCGCGTCGGACCGTATCCTTGGAGCTCGGCATAGGCGCCATAGTCGCGGAGGAAACTGTCCACCGTCATCCCCCGGAAATAATCCTGGGCGGTCAAGGATCGGTATTCCGGATGATTGGGAAAAGCTTCAGCTAAACGTCGCATCAGATGGTGAGAAAGAATTCTCGGCTCGGTCGCGCTATGGCGATAGACCGCAAAGGTATCGACCAGCTCATCGCCGGCATAGACGCCCAGCAAGGTCGCCTTCTCCGGCCGGGTCGCCATGGCTCGAATCCCCGATTGGATCGGACCCGGCGCCGGTCCCATCAACATCGGCCAACCGTTCCCGCCGCGCAGGACTTCGTCGATGGCCTGCGAAGTATCATGGCGGCTGCGCCGGAAAAGCGCCCGGACTTCCTCGATACCGGTCGGAGCGGTCCCGCCTTGGACCCATTGGGCCAAGGGCAGCAAGGATTGATAGAATTCCGACGTCGGCGGAGCCGGGGCTTCTTGTTTTTCATCGTTCGGACGGCGGTCGAGGCTGAAATGGATCGATCCGGTCCGATGGCGGCGGAAAGCCTCGGTGATCTCTTGGGAGATCCGCTGCAACTCGAAAAGCTGCCGGAAGTTGGTGGCCCGAGTCGAGGCGTCGGGGATGCGAACCTCGACCTCGACGTTTTCCTGGGGTGGAAAGCTCCGCAAAAACATTCCCAAGCTGGTCATGCGATCTTGAATGGCTTCAAGCCGAATGCGTAAAAAAGCTTGGTGGGTGAGGCCGGCGCTGGGATCCTGGCGCTGGATGATGAAGGCGTTTTCGTAAGGCCCTAAATGGATCGGGCTGCGAATGACGCGGACCGGATCGCCGCGAAGCATCGCTTGTTCCAAGCTCTTGAGCAGCTCGCCTTGACGCAAAATCTCCTGTAACCGCGTGCTTTTTTCGGGATCCGAGCTCCGAGCTTCGGCTTGAGACAGGGCCTCCAGCCGATGGATTTCGTGGTTGAGGATCCGGAGGGCGTCTTGGCTGCTGCCCTCGAGCAAAGGGCGGAGCCGCGAGGCCGGCAGGCCGATTTGTCTCAAACCCTCCTGCAAGTTGATGACCCGGATTTCTTCAGGATTCGATTCGATCGCCATCCGAAGGTAACCGCCGATATGAGGTGGGGGCTGGACCGCGCGGCCGAGAAAAGCTTGATGCAAATTGTAAACGGCGTCGGGCAGGCGTCGCCGTTCGATGTCGAGGCCCGGGTCGTCGTAGAAACGAAGCAGCGGCCCGAGGCTATCGACGCCTTCGGTGGTCACCTTGGGGCCGACCTCGTCATAGGTAAAGGGAAGGCCCCGCCCGACCCAGCCCTCGTAGAGAGCCTGGGCGATTCCGCGCCTGGGATTTCGGGTGCTGGCGACATGCTGCCGGGGGCTGAAGACATTATCTTGCAAAAATTTATGAATATCGGCGGGCGCGGCTCCATCAATCGGTAACTCCTCGGCCGAGCGAGCGGCTTTGACCAAATTATCGAACTCGATCGTCGAGCAGGAGTCGAAATCATTGTAGACTGCGGGATTATATCGGGCCCGCAAGGGCTTGATGCCCTCGTTGTTCACCAAAAGCCCCTGCATCATGTTCCATACCTCAGTCCTGGACCGGGCATAGCGGGAGTGCCCCAGCTCGAATATCTCGTTCCAACGCGGACTACTCCGCTCGACCTGGGACTGCTGCTGAACGACCTCGCGGGCGATGCGGCCGGCTTCGTAGCCCACCATCAAGGTGAAGACGTTCTTTCCGACTTTGCCCAAATTGTTGGAGTGGTCCCAATGCGAGACCGTCGCCGATAAATAGTCGCCGGTGAAGGTCGGCCCCGAGGCTCCGCTGAGCAAACGAGCCGCCAGCGCCGCCGCCGGACGAGGATTTCCCTTTCGGGCCAGGTCTTCCCGGGTCGAGAGGTTGACTTCGACGTGCTCGCCCCGCCAGAGCTTGTCGCCGGGAATGTAGCCGGCCATGCTGACGATTTCGACGTCGTCGCGGCCGTAACGGTTCAAGCGTTCGCGGATGAGCTGATAAGGCAGCCTCGGCCGTTCGACGCCGCCATTGAGCAATCCGCCGATGGCTGAAACCAAGACCGCCCCTTCCGGAAGATTCCGGACGTATTCCTCGCTCAAGAAGCGGTCGAGAACGGTGCTCGGCACGTTGAGGAGCTGAACCCGCACCCGGCGGAACAAGGCCGTCGCCAGCGGGTCGCGGTTGTGAATGGGTTCCATCGGTATGTCGTGCTCGTAGTTATGACGGACCGGCTTGGCGAAGTTCGGATTCTTGCCTTCGCCGCGAATGCCGTTCACGATCCGGGCGTCGGCGTCGGTCGCGAAATAGCGGGCATACCAGGGCCGGCCGCCGGGCCGCGATTGGCGCATGATGGCCTTGAGCAGCGAAGACATGTCGCCGGTGCCGTGGGAGAGCACCGCCTCCTCGGGCTGGATCACTTCGGAACCGCGGGCGATGTCGCCGCTGGGCAAGGTGAAGCGCGGCCCGCGCAAGATGGGAATCAGGTTGACCAACTCGCGGTAAACGCCTCGATGTTCCGGCGAGAAGCGAGAATGGGCGGCCGAGCTAAGCTCGCTTTGATTGGAGCGCAGCGCGAATTGAGTCACTTGCATCAGCTCGGCAGCGGCTTCCAAGTTCTCTCGAAATTCGGCCGGAAGATTTTCCCACCGCGGCAAGATCGAATAGTCGAGCCGCCAGCGATCGGCGGTCAGGGCCCGCAGCGGCACATAGTCGGGATGCGAGAATATTAGGCCCATTCGACGGTTCAAAGCCTCGCCGACGGCACCGCCCAATTCGGCGTCGGATAAAACGTCCCGCCCTTCGCCTTCCAAGTGATTCTCGATTTCACGGAGAACCTCACGGCCTTGGAGAGCGCGCAGAATTTCGGGCGCCGGCATTGGCGTTTCGAAACGGTCGTCGGCGGTTCGGCCGGTGCGTGGAGTCAAACGGGACGCGGTTTCACCGCCGGCCACGCCGGTCGACTGCATCGCCAGGATGAAATCGCGGCCGCGATCGACGCTCCCAATCCCGGTCGGCTCGGCAATTTGCGGCCCCTCGGCCATCGCCATCGCCAAACCCGGAAAACCGAGGCTTGAGCCGAGACCGGTTCCCGGGCTCCATGCCCGGGGCCGCGAAGCTTGGGCTTCCATCGCCCGGCCTCGCAGCTCGAGCTCGCGGCTGTAAGACTGGAAATTCGGACCCATGAGCTGCTGGGACAAGCGACCGCCGACGTTGAATTGGAAGAGCGTGGCAAGTCCATCGGTCCAAGCCGAGCCGGCATCGACCGCAGGACGCAAGCCGAGCTCAACTTCCAAGCGATGGCCGATCATGATGCCCCCGAGCATTCCGACTTGGGGAGCCAGACGCTGGCTAACCGAGGTCCATCCGCTCAGGCGAGTGGCCTGGCCCAGGGCATTGGGCTGATGGGCCCAAGCAACACCGCGGTTCACTGCCGCGCCGCTGAGCTTCAAGGCGCCCAAGGTCAAGGCCAGTCCGCCGAGCTCGCGAAGATTTTGCGACATCTCCCACGACTGGCTGCCGGGATGAAGGAATTCGTTCAAGCCCTTGGTGGTGGCCCAAAAGGCCGGAACCTCGGCCAGGAAAGCTCCGGTCGACGCCAAAGCCCGAGCGGCGAACACCGGCCGACTGGCCGCCGCGAAGCGGGCCAAGAGGGCCGCGCGGGCGGTGCTGAAAACCAGGCTGCCGGCGGCCATGCCGGCGATGGCGACGGGATTGGAGGCTTCGTGGAAAAAACGGCGGCTGAGATATTCGACCCGGTCGCCGAGTTGACCACCGCCCGAGAGGACGGCCAGACGACGGGCGACTCGGGAGCGAAGCCCTTCGCTCACTTCGAAGCCGGAATCGCTTCCATTCAAAAGCTCATAGGCGCGAACGGCACCGCCGACTCGGTCGGAATCTTCCTCGCGCCGCGCCCAGTGATAGAGACCTTCGGCCAGAAGCTCAGGATCTCTTTCCCGAGCGAGCGAATTCAATTCATTGCGGGATGATATTGGAAGCGAGGGGTCGCAGCTCAGCTCGGCGAGCATCGTCGGATGCGCGGATACACCTTCTTGCCGGCGCGAAGCGAAATCGACGCCGGCGAGCCTCACCAACTCCTGCATAAGCCTCCCTCGTGATGGCGTTTCGAAGGAAGGTTACCCGGTCCTTGTAGCGCCCTCGGCTCGTGTACTGAAGTGGAAGGTTTCAACCAGAATCGGATGGGGAAGTCAAACTTTGTACGCTGATTATTTGGCCTGAGCTAGGTAAGTCCGGGCCAGCTCGGCGTAGTGCTCGGCCGAAAGCTTGAGGCCGGCGATCTCTTCTTCGTTCAAGGGCCGGCGAACCTTGCAGGGCGAGCCCAGGGCCAGGACCCGCGGCGGGATGATCGTTCCGGGGGTGACCACCGAACCGGCGCCGATCAGGCTCTCCTCGCCAACCTCGCAGCCGTCGAGCAGGATCGCGCCCATCCCGATCAGGGCTCGGCGCTTGACCCAACAGCCGTGGAGAATGACGCGATGTCCCACGGTCACTTCATCCTCGATCACCGTCGCGTGGCTGCCCGAAGTGACGTGGACCACCGATAGATCCTGAATATTGGTTTTCTTGCCGATGGAGATGGGAAAAACGTCGCCCCGGACCACGGTGTTGAACCAAACCGAAGAGCCTTCGCCGATGGTGACGTCGCCGATGAGCTGAGCCCCCTCGGCGACGAAGACGCCCTCGGCCAAGACCGGCTTCTTGTTTTTATAGGGAAGGATCATGCTTAGCAGCACTTGTCCTGGGCCCGGGGATGCAGCCGGTTGCCGTGAAAGAGCAGCGACGCCGCGAAAACGAAGAGCGCCGCGCCGAGGATGGCGCCAATGGTGTCAGCCAGCGCATCGCCAAACGAAGCTTGGCGGCCGGGAACGAAGTATTGATGGAATTCGTCGAGGATTCCCAAGGCCGCAGCGATGAAGGCGCCGACCGCGGCGCCGCGGAAACGCGTCAGGTCCCAACTCAGCATCACACCGCGGGTCGTGAAAAACCCCATCGCCGCGTATTCCAGGGCATGGACCACCTTGTCGGTGCCGTCGGTGACGTGGACTTGCAGCGAAGAGCAGATGAAGATCGCGAGAACGAAGGCGAGGACCGGCGACCAATTTCGAAAAAAGGTTTTCATTTATAATATTCTTCTTACGGCTGTCATCCTGAGCGCCAGCGAAGGATCCACTACAGAGTCCCTTAGTGGATCCTTCGTCGCTCCGCTCCTCAGGATGACCGCAACCAAGGTCGCGGTCACATCTTATACTTGCCGAAATCCTCCGGCGAAAGGTTCTCCAATATCTCGGTCCACTTCTGTTGCTTGGCCTTGTCTTCGTCGATGTTCTTCAAGAGATCGATGCGCCGCGACTTTTCCATGACCCGGCGGTCGACGAAGATCGGCGAGCCGGTGCGGAGGGCCAGGGCGATGGCGTCGCTGGGCCGCGAGTCCATCACGATCTCCTCGTCGTCTTTCTTGAGGTGGATCTTGGCGTAGAAGGTGTTGTCGGCCAGGTCGTTGACCTCGACCTTGGTCACCTCGACCTCGAGCTCGCGGAGGATGTTGCGGAACAGGTCGTGAGTCATCGGCCGGGCCAGCTGGATCTTCTCGAGCTCGGTGGCGATCGAGGAAGCCTCGATCAGGCCGATCCAGATCGGCAGCGCCATCTTCTCCTCGAAGTCCTTGAGGATGATGATCGGCATGTTGGTGAAGGGGTCGATGGTCAGGCCGGTGACCTTCATCCGGATCAAGGGCGACTCGCCCTCTTCCAACCCTTCTTCTTTTTCAGTTTCCGACATCGCGCTCTCCGATCAGGCAATTGGGTCCGGCACGGCGAACCCGAAGCGGCAAAAATTTTCCGACGTCCTCTTCGGAGCCGGCGAAATGGAC
>JBIOXX010000462.1:0-4009 GCA_044869875.1 bacterium
AGGGAGCCGACGGGCGAAGGGCCGCGACCTTTGAACGAAGAAGTTGAGCAGCAAAAAGCCCAGCATCAGCCCCACGCTCACCGTGGCCGCCAAAACGGAGATCGCGAAGAGGTTGAAGCCGGCCGGCATTCCGATATCGGACATTCCGGGACTTTAGGCCTATTTTAAGCCGTTGACAAATTTCCAGCATCGACGCTAGTCCCCGAAGAAATCCGTCCTACGTCCAAGGGAAGACCTGTACGCTTCCAAAAAGCAAATCAGGCACGGTCCCGCCACTGTGATGGAGCTATCGTTTCCGCCGTCAGTCACTGTCGATCTCGATGGGAAGGCAAGGCGCCAACGAAGAAGCTCCTAAGTCAGGAGACCTGAAACGTAGGCTTCACCATTCGACTCTTCGCGGAAAGAGTGAGGTAGATAGCTTGCGTTCGCGCTCGCCCCAGGCCCTTCGGCCCCACCTCTTCCTTTTCCGAAAAGCCGAAATAAGGAGTTTTTATGAAGACCTTCTTTCGGGCTTCGATTTTGGCTTTCGCTCTGCTCGCCGCGGCTTGCGGATCGGGCACCATCGACACCAGCGGTGGCAATAACAACGGCGGCAACGGCAGCGGCACCCTTACTACTTCCGAGTCTTTCGCCCTCGCGACGAATGCTCTCAACGCCTTCGCGCTCGGCGGCGATTTTCCGCCCGAGATCGTCATCCCCAAGGCCAGCGGGATGCAGTCCACCGCCTTCATCGCCAGCTTTTCGCCGGCCGGCGTCATCCCGGTCGACTTGAATAGCAGTCCGCTTCAAGTTTCGCAGCAATTCGCCACGATCGACGTCAGCACCGTTCCCGAGGCGGCCTTTCCGAATCACGTCCGGGTGATCAGCACCACCTCGGCCTTCCTTCTCGGCGGCAGCGGCATGATCTATTACAACCCGACCAGCGGCGCGATCTTCGACAAGGTCAGTCTGACGACGCCGATCAATTTGACCGAGGCCCTGCCGCTCTCCGGCGCCTGCGACTACGATTTCGACACCGTGGCCGAGACCGAAGTCGGCCCCGGCCCCTTCTCGCCGAACTTCGCCGCCGACCTCCAAATCCTCGGCAACCGCGCCTTCGTCTCGATGGGCAGCTCCTGCTTCGACGCCGGCTTCAATTCCTTCTATGTCCAAGGACTGGTCTTGGTTTACGACATCAATAACCAGCCGCCCTTCCTCACCCCGGCCTCCACGCCTTACATCGTGTTGAGCGGCTTCAACGCCACCGGCCTCACCGTCGCCGGCGGCAAGCTGATCGCGACCAGCACCGGCGACACCGCCTTGGGCGGCGCGGCTTCGACTCCCGAGACGCCTTCTTTCTTGGACGAGATCGATCCCCAGACCTTGGCCGTGACCCGGACACTCGACATGGGCGAAGTCGGGCTGAACTTCCAACCGCTGGCGGTCAGCGCCGACGCCAAGCGCGGCTTCATCGGCAGCTCGGCCTTCAGCGAGCTCTATGAGATCGACCTGCAGAATTTCACGGCGCTCCGCGGCGAGAGCAATCCGATCCAAATCACCGACGAGGCCGCCGATTTCATCAGCGACCAAGAGATCGCCGAAGGCGGCGAAATCCTCTTCGTCTCGAGCTTCAATCGCTCGGCCGTCAATGCGATCGACCTGACATCGAGCGAGCGGACGGTGCTGCCGACTTCGCTCGACTTCGCCTTCCCCGACAATCCCGGCATCACCGGCGCCGGTCCGATCGCGATTCGTCCCGGCGTTCCGGGCCTCGATTTCACCGGACCCGACCTCTTCGTCCTGACCGCTTCGCCGGGAACGGTTTCGACGGCGACGACTTATTAAGGAATCGCAATGCGCTTGGCGGCAAAAATCCTGACCCTTCTCCTTTGCGGCGCCGCGCTCGGCGGCTGCGGGAACGGAATCGATTTCGCCCCCGATTATCCGATCGGACCGCCCGGCTCCGGTGCCAGCAGCGGAAGCTCAGCGCTGCAGTTTTTCCGAAGAAACGCCGCGGCACCGCTGACCGCCATCATCAACGTTTACGCCGGCGAGGTCGTGCCGCTGGAAGTGCGCGGCGCCGGAACCGAGGAGAAGGTGCATTGGACCAGCTCCGACACCAGCCTCGGCGCCTTCGTCAAGCCGGGCGAGCTCCACTTGCGGTCGGCTGGGAGCTTCCAAATTCAAGCCAGCGCCGGATCCAAAGAAGTGAGCCTTAGCGTCACGGTGGGCGAGCGCGATTTCGGCGGCCTGCCACCGGCCTCGCCGCCGCCGAGCCCTTCTCCGAGCGTGAGCCCGACGCCTGCTCCAACGCCGAGCGCCAGCCCCGAGCCAACGCCGAGCGCCGAACCCACTCCCCTTCCGACTCCCGAACCGACGCCGACGCCCAGCGCCACCGCCATTCCTTCGCCGTTGCCCTCCGATCCCTTCGTCGACCAGGTGATTTCCTTCACGCCGGGGCCAGGCGGAGGTTTGGGCTCCGACAAGCTGCCGGGCATCGTCCTCGGCCCGCCCAAGGGCTTCGGTCTCTTGCAGGGAGGTCTCGACGTCCTTTCGCTGGGCGCCGGCGGCGTCATCGTCCTCAAGTCGGCGACGCCGATCTTGAACGGCAGCGGCCCCGACTTCATCGTTTTTGAAAACGCCTTCTACGCCAACGGCAATCCCAACGCGCCCTTCGCCGAACCGGCCGAAGTCGCGGTCAGTCAGGACGGCAGTCAATTCTTCGCCTTCGATTGCGAGGCAACGAACTCAATTGGCGGCTATCCCGGCTGCGCCGGCGTCAGCCCGGTCTTGGCCAATCCCGAGCTCAACGACCTCGACCCGACCGATCCAGCCGAAGCCGGCGGCGACGCCTTCGACTTGAGCGAGTTGGGGCTGAATTGGATTTACTACGTTCGCATCCGCGATTTGAGCCAAAGCGGGACCGGCGGCAATGCCGGCTTCGATCTCGATGCGGTGAGCATCGTCCATCAGTGAGTTTTTAGAAAGGAACGAAAATGAGCCAAGACATCTGCATCGATCCCAATCTTCCTTCTTACGATTATTCGGAACTGGTTTGCCGGGCGGCAGAGACGCCGGTGGCAGCGACAAGCGTTGAGGTGACTTCCAGCGCTTTAAATCCCCCCCTGACCCCCCTTTTTCAAAGGGGGGAGAGTCGGCCGGCGCTGTTTCGGGATAGCGCTGAGTTTCGCCGTCGGATGATCCGCGATGCCCTGGCCGATCAGCCGGCGCCGCAACGGCGCGGCGCTTTCGGCAGCCCGCTGGCCTACAGTCTCTGGGGTCTTGCCGGCAGCGTCCTGCCGGTGGCTTGCAGCTCCCATCCGCCGCTGGGCGGCGACGAAGGTGACGGTGGCGGATCCGGCGGCAGTGACAGCGGCAGCGGTGGGACCGATGCCGGCCGGCCGGCGGTGGCGCCCCATTTCAGCAGCTTCAACCGCCAAGCCCTCGCGCCCTGCGGCAGCCAAGGCATGATCACCGACCTCGACGAGGGTTTGGGCGTCTGCGCCAACTACGTCAGCGGCGACCACCATCTCTTCACTTGGAACGCTTCGAGCAATGTCGCCACCAGCATCATTCCGCTCACCTATGCGCCGGACCAAGTGCTGCGCGGCTCCGACGGCTCGATCTACATCAGCACCCACCAAAATCCGGGTCTGGCGGTGGTTCAACCTTCGCCGGGCCAAGAATCCAATTTCGCTTTTCCGACCGCGCTGGCCCTGAGCGGTCTAAGCTCGGGCGGAAGAACCCTGAGCTCGGTCCGGCCAGCCTTCCCCAAGGGATTGGTCGAGATCGACGGCCGGATCTTCGTCGCGACCTCGAACTACGACGAGGCCCATTCCGATTTTCAACCCGGAGCCGTCCTCGCCTTCGACCCCAGCAATCATACTTATTCGCATCTGCCGACCTCGGCCTTCAATCCGACCGGAGTCGCCGAGGCCAACGGCCGCTTGCTCGTCGTCAACAGCGGCGCCATCGACCGCAACGGACAGGTGACCAGCGACGGCAGCTTCGACGTCTTCAACCCCAATAC
>JBIOXX010000463.1:0-2540 GCA_044869875.1 bacterium
GGGCGCTGATTTCGATTTCGAGGTCGACGAGCTCCTCGATCGTCAGGCGAGAAAAGCGAAAGTCTTGAGTGGCCGCGGCCACCGCCATCTCTTGAACCGTCCGGTAGAGTGGGTCGTTGCAGAGAATCCGGCCGATGCAGCCACGGAGCTCGCCCTGGCGATGGAGGCTCACGAAGGCGCCGCCGGGACGGCTCAATTCGACCGATTCGGAGATCCTCACTTCAACCCTCCGCTCGCACAAGAGCGACTCGATGGCGCGGCGGGCCAGATTCAGCAGCTCGATTTTTTCTGGCTTAGCAAGCTCCGGCATCCTAAAATCCTCGATGAAAGGTTCTCCCATGGATGATCTCAAAAACAAGAAAATCCTGCTAGGCGTCTCCGGCGGCATTGCGGCCTACAAGGCCTGCGAGGTGACCCGCCGCCTGACCGAGCGTGGCGCCGAGGTCCGGGTCATCCTGACCAAGGCCGCCGAAAAATTCGTCACCGCCCTGAGCTTTCAGGCTCTCTCCCAGCACCCGGTCCACAGCGATCTCTTCAACCTGACCGAAGAGAGCGAGATGGGCCACATCAAGCTGGCCGACGAAGCCGATCTTTTTCTGATCGCCCCGGCCACCGCCGATTTATTGGCTAAGCTGGCAACCGGCTTGGCCGATGACCTGCTAACGACGGCGGCGCTGGTAACCCGCGCCCCCCTCCTCTTCGCTCCCTCGATGAACGTCAACATGTGGGAGAAGGAAGTCGTTCAGGAAAATATCCGCAAGCTTCAATCCCGGGGCTGTCAAATGATCGAACCGGCCGAGGGCTATTTGGCCTGCGGCTGGGAAGGCAAGGGCCGGCTCGCCGAACCCGAAACCATCGTCGCCGCGGTCGTCGAGCGGCTCCGTGGCCCCTTCGGCACTTCCAAAAAAAAAACTCTCGCCGGCAAGAAAGTCCTGATTAACGCCGGTCCAACCCGGGAATACCTCGATCCGGTCCGTTACATCAGCAACCCCAGTAGCGGAAAGATGGGCTTCGCCTTGGCCGCCGCCGCCCGGCGCCGCGGTGCCGAAGTGACCCTGGTCGCCGGTCCGGTGTCGCTGCCGACGCCTGAAGGCGTCCGCCGCATCGACGTCGTCTCGGCCGAGGAAATGCACAAAGCCTGCCGCAAGGCTTTCCCAAGCTGCGACCTCTTCATCGCTTCGGCCGCGGTCGGCGACTACACTCCGACTCTCAAGCTCGACAAGAAGATGAAGAAGTCGGACCAGAAGCTCAGCTTGGACCTAAAACCCAGCCTCGACATCCTGCGCAGCCTCGGCGCCGAAAAAAAGAAGGGCCAGGTCCTGATCGGCTTCGCCGCCGAGACCGAAAAGCTCCGACGCTATGCCGAGGAAAAATTGAAGAAGAAACATTTGGATTTGATCGTGGCCAACGACGTCTCGCGCAGCGACGTCGGCTTTTCCAGCGAGTCCAACCAGGTGACCTTGTTTTTCCGCGAAGGGAAGCCCAAAAGCCTGGCCAAGATGCCGAAGAGCGCGGTGGCCGAGGCCATCCTCGAGGAAGCCGAAGCCCTGCTTTCCTCACCCGCTCGGGGCTTGGAGCTGCTCAAGACAGCGCGTCGGTGATCACCGGCAAGTCCACCGGCTTGTAGATCCCTTCCCGCAAAGAATCTTTAATCTCCGAGATCAACTCCCGTGCCCGGGCTTTGCCGATCAAGCCGCGCCGGGTATAACTCCGCAAATCCTTCACCATCTCCTTGGCATAGAGCAGCTTGAGCTGGCCGGCGGGATCGGCTTGCAAGACGCGGCCATCGGTCGGATCTTTGAAGAATTCGACCAAGACCTCCTGGGCCAAGTCGCGGTATTGCGCGACGTCTTGCTCCGCCAGCTTGTACTCGCTGTTGCGCGAGAGAAGCTCCGCGGCGTGACGCCACTTGTTGGCTCTTTGCACCAAGAGCAGGCTGTCGAAGATATGCTTGTTGGTCTTGAAACTGAAAATAGTGCGCTTCAAGCTTCGCTCGAGAAAGCGGTCAAGATCGGTGTAGTCGTTGCTTCCAACCTTCTCCAAGGTCTCCCAAACTTGGGGATCCATCTTCAGGTCGAAGCGCATTTCCCAGTAAGTATGGCGAAGCGCCACCGTTTCGAAAGAACGAATGATCTTGTAGGGAACGTAAAAATTGTGGGCCACCGTGTCCACCGAGAGATGGCCGAGATAGCCGTAAACAAAAGCCTGTTCCCTTTCATCCTCGCAGCGTTCCAAAAGCGGCAAGGCCACGTCCCAATGGTGACAATGGTAAAGATCGCCGGCGAATTTCTTGCCCAGGATGATGTCGGCGGCGATGGTCCCGTAGAGGAAGACGTCGGGGAACTTCTTTAGCGCGGCCCGGATCGGCGGCGCCAAAACAGCGACCTGGGCCAAAGCGTGGAGGGCATAGGTCAAATGGGCGCCGGGCCCCCAGGCATAAGCCGGTTCCGGCAAAAGGAAATAGACAAAGAAAGCGAAAAGGCCATAAAGGATCATAAATTCAACCCAAAGCGAGCGTAGTCAAAAGCCGATGAAAACGG
>JBIOXX010000464.1:0-2320 GCA_044869875.1 bacterium
CCTACCTCCCCTATCCCGGTTTCAAACCGATGGCTGGAAACTTCGCCGAGTACAACGGCAAGTTCATGGTCAGCCAAATGGTGCTGCGCGGGGGCTCCTGCCTGACGCCGCAAAGCCACATCCGAGCTTCTTACCGCAACTTCTTTCCACCTTCGGCTCGTTGGGCTTGCAGCGGGCTGCGGCTGGCGGAGGATCTATGACCTTGCATCAAGTGCCGCAGAACCGCGACCTTCGGTCCGACTTCGAATACATCGACCTCAACCCCTCCGAGGAAACCTGGTGGCAGGAAGCCGTTGCCGGGATGCAGCGCCATCCCAAAAGCGTGGCGCCGAAGTTTTTCTACGACCAGGCCGGATCCTGGCTCTTCGAGCGGATCACCCAACTGCCGGAATACTATTTGACCCGGGCCGAGACCTCGCTGCTCCAAAAGAATTCGCCGGAGATCGCCGCGGCCTTGGGCAGCGATTGCGAGCTGGTCGAGTTCGGCTGCGGAAATTCGGCCAAGATCTTCTACCTGCTTTCGGCCTTGGAGCGGCCCCGCGGTTACCTTGCGATCGACATCAGCCGCGAGCCGCTGCTCGAGCTCTGCGCCAAGGTCGCGGCGGTCCATCCCGGCCTGCCGGTCCAGGGCTTGCGCGCCGACTTCAGCGATTTCTTGAATTTGCCGAAGATGAACGGCCGCTCCGAGCGCAAGGTGATCTTCTTTCCCGGCTCCTCGATCGGTAATTTCGATCCCGACGACGCGGTGAATTTTTTGGCCCATGCCCGGGAAACCGCCGGCGCCGGCGGCAGCCTCTTGATTGGCGTCGATTTGAAAAAGGACAAGGAGCTGCTCGAGCCGGCCTACGACGACTCCCAAGGCGTCACCGCGATGTTCAACAAAAATCTATTGGCCCGGCTCAACCGCGAGTGCGGCGCTAACTTCATGCTCGAGGCCTTCCGCCACCGGGCCTTCTATAATGAAGAGGCCGGCCGGATCGAAATGCACCTCGAGAGCCTCCAAGGCCAAACGATCCGGATTTTCGACGAGAAGCTTGTTTTCGAAACCGGCGAAACCATCCATACCGAAAATTCCTACAAATATCGGGTTCAGGAATTCCAGGACCTGGCGGCCCGGGCCGGTTGGACGCCGGAGCGGGTTTGGCTCGACGGAGCCAAGCTCTTCAGCGTTCACTTGCTTCGCGGCGAGGTTTAATAAAGGGCGATCGAGTAAGGGCTCTTGCTCTCGGGGTGGTTGCGGAGGAGGTATTCCTTGTCGACGATGAAGTGCTCGCGGGTGTAGCCGGCCTGCTCGATCTTCATCGTGTCCATTCGGATCGCATCGCAGGGGCAGGCCTCGACGCAAAGCGAACAATACACGCAGCGCAGAAGATTGATGTTGTAGACCGCCGGATACTTTTCGACCCGGGGATCGGGATGCTCGGCGGCGACAATCTCGATGCAATTGGCCGGACAGGCGGTGGCGCAGAGCATGCATGCGGTGCAGCGCGGGGTCTCATCGGGGCGGCGCATCAGCCGATGCTCGGCCCGGTAGTAGTCGGGGATCGGCTTCTTCATCTCGGGATATTCGTAGGTCAAGATGCGGTCTTGATGGAAGATATTGCCCACCGCGTGCTTCAGGGTGATCCACATGCCGCGAAAAATCGCGCCGATGTAGAGTTTGTCCCAGAGCGAAAGTTTGGGCCTTTTGACCACGAGCATGAGAGAATCCCTAATGGAAACCTTCGCTTAGAAGCAAGATGAATTTTGGCGTAGGGATTTGCAGGCAAAAGGCATAAGATTTCGGCCATCGGAGGTTTCATGTCCTTCGAGGAAGCCCTCAAGCAGGAGAAAATCCGCAATCTCAGCACCCGCCAGACCGTGACGGCGGCGCCGGGTGAAAGTCTAGGCGAGGTGACGCGGAAGATGCAGGAAAAGCGCACCGGCTGCGCGGTCATCCTCGAGGGCAAGAAGATCGTCGGCATCTTCACCGAGCGCGACGCCCTGCTGCGCGGCCTCATCGCCGGCGCCGACCTCGCCACCCCCATCGAAAAGCTGATGACGCCCAAGCCCAAGCTCCTCGACCGCGAGGACAGCATCGCGGTGGCTGTCCGCCTGATGAACGACGGCCATTATCGCCACTTGCCGGTGGTCAATTCCAAAAAAGAGTTTCTGGGCCTGGTTTCGGTGCGCGACATCGTCCTCTATCTATCGGAGAATTTCGCCACCGAGGTATTCAACCTGCCCCCCGATCCGCACCAGGTCAGCAGCAGCGCGGAAGGGGCTTAACGTGGAGGGCACGGATTCCATGGAACAGCACCCAAGGCAGGAGCTCGACGGC
>JBIOXX010000465.1:0-9193 GCA_044869875.1 bacterium
TTGATTTCGACCAGGCCTTCCAGCGAGATGCCGGTTTCGACCTCGCGCTTTTCGGCCAGCTGGCCCTTGATCACATAGACGTATTTTCGCTGGCCGTCGCTTTGGACCGCGGCCGAAGGGACCATCAGGCCTTGGTGGGACTTATTGGCGATGGCCAGGTTGGCGATGCCTTCCATCCCGCCCTTGATGCGCAGAGCCTGATTGGCGATGCGGATCCGCAGCTCCAGGGTCTTCTTGACCGGGTCAAGCTCGGCGCCGATGAAGCTGATCTCGCCGGCGAAGGTTTCGCCGCCCAAGTCGGGCACGCTGACCCGGGCTTCCATCTTCTTGTCGAGGCGGGAGATGTCTTCGCGCGCCAGCTGAAGGGTCAGCTCGATCGGATCGATCTTGACGATCTCGACCAGGACTTCTTCGGGTTTCACCATCGAGCCCTCGGCGATCGGAACCTTGGCGACGAAGCCGTCAACTGCGGCTTGGATCGTGCTGCCGGCGCTCTGGCGCTCGGAGATGGCCAGCTCGGCCTTGATCCGATCGATCCGGGCCTGGTCCAAGGCCACCCGATCCTCGCTGGGCTCGTTGGCAATGGCCGCCGGAGCCGGCGCGGTCGGCATCGCCCGCTGGGCATTGAAAGGCCGGCGCGGGAAACGGCGGAAGGGGAAACGGCGGGGGAAAGGCGTGTTTTCGGTGGCCTCGGCCCCCGGGCTGGCCTCGTCGGCCACTACGTCTTGGGCGTTATTGTCTTCATCCGGCGGAATTGCGTCCTCGATCGCTTCTTGCTGGGCGGCGACAATCTCTTCGACGGCATTTTCGACGGCGTCGTTGACTCCGCCGCCGGCACCGCGGTTGCTGTCGAGTTCGAGCTGGGCCTCGGCTTCGCGCAGCTCGGCCCGCTGCCGCTCCAAGATATAGGGCAATTTTTCATCGTCGATTTTGAGCAGGGTCTCGCCGGCGGCGACTTGTTGGCCCTCGATCACCGAGAGGGCCTGAACCTTGCCGATGAAGTCGCTCTTGACCTGGAGCCGCTCCGAAGGGCTGAAAGCTCCCTTCAGGTCGATGGCGTCGGGGATGTCCCGCGAAACCACCGGCGCGACCCCGACGCTGTAAACCTTGTCGTTCGGTCCAGGGATGTCTTTCTTCTTGGCCATCTTCCCGCAGGCGGGGGTGAGAGCCAGGGCGAAGAGCAGGATCGAGGCCGCGGGGATTTTTCGCATAGCGTTTTAATAAGGGAGACAGGGGAAAATGCAATCGAAAACTCATCGCTAAGGGTGCGCAAAACTTAAAGCTTTTGGCTTGACACCCCTTTTCTCCAAGGTTAGTCGAGCCGGGCGTTTAAGGTAAAAAATCCAAATGGAAAAACTAGTTTCTCTCGCCAAGCGACGGGGCTTCATCTTTCAATCCAGCGAAATCTACGGCGGCATTAACGGCTTTTGGGATTATGGCCCGGTCGGCGTCGAATTACGGAATAACATCAAGAACTTCTGGTGGGAACGGATGGTCCGGCTGCGCGACGACGTGGTCGGGGTCGATACCTCGATCATCGCCCATCCCCAAACTTGGGTGGCCAGCGGCCATGTCGCCAGCTTCTCCGACCCGATGGTCGACTGCAAGACCTGCAAAGGTCGCTTTCGGGCCGACCACATCGAGAGCCTGCCCTGCGGCCAGAAGCCCTCGCTCACCGTCCAACAATGCGCGGTCGATCACAAGGGGCCGGGCGAGCTGACCGAGGTTCGCCAGTTCAACCTGATGTTCGAGACTTACGTCGGCGCGATCCGCGACGAGAATTCCAAGGCCTACCTCCGACCCGAGACCTGCCAATCGATCTTCACCCAATTCAAGAACGTCCAGATCGTCTCGCGCCAAAAAATTCCCTTCGGCATCGCCCAGATCGGCAAGAGCTTCCGCAACGAGATCACGCCGCGGAACTTTATCTTTCGTTCCCGGGAGTTCGAGCAGATGGAGATGGAATTCTTCATCAAGCCCAACGACGACGCCGAAGCCCAGAAATGGTACGAATACTGGATCGATTACCGCTTCCAGTGGTTCTTGGATCTCGGGATCAAGCCCGACAAGCTGCGCAAACGGCCCCACAGCAAGGATGAGCTGGCCCACTACGCCAAGGGTTGCGTCGACATCGAGTACGAGTTCCCCTTCGGCGTTTCCGAGCTCGAAGGCATCGCCAACCGCGGCAACTACGACCTGAGCCAGCACATCAAGGAAAGCGGCAAGGACTTGAGCTACTTCGACGAGGCCACCAAGGAGAAGTTCGTGCCGGCGGTGGTCGAGACCTCGCTCGGCGTCGATCGGACTCTGTTGACTGTCTTCGCCGACGCTTACGCCGAGGACGTGGTCGAAGGCGAGGAGCGGGTTGTGATGCGCTTTTCGCCCCGGATTGCCCCCTTCAAAGTGGCGGTTTTCCCGCTTAGCCGCAAATTGGCCGAGCCGGCAATGAGGCTTGAGAAGGAGCTGCGTAAGCGCTATGCCACCGATTACGACGACGTCGGCAGCATCGGTAAGCGCTACCGGCGCCACGACGAGATCGGCACTCCCTTCGCGGTGACCTACGACTTCCAGTCCGAAGAGGACAAGCAGGTCACGGTCCGCGACCGCGACAGCACCAAGCAGGAAAGAATCTCCATCGATCAGCTCGAGAATTACCTGAAGGACCGATTGCAATTCTAAGCGGAGCACGAGGTAAGATCTATGCCACGCCCCTGGGTTTACTTTTTCGGCAACGGCAAGGCCGACGGAAAAAGCGACATGAAGAACCTGCTCGGCGGAAAGGGCGCTAACCTGGCCGAGATGAATCTTTTGGGCCTGCCGGTGCCGCCGGGCTTCACCGTCACCACCGAAGTTTGCACCGCTTACTACCAGAACAATCACCAATACCCCGAAGGTCTCCAGGAAGAGGTCAGCCAAAACCTGGCCAAGATCGAAGCGATCATGGGCAGCCGTTTCGGCGATCCCGAAAAGCCGCTGCTCCTCTCGGTCCGTTCCGGCGCCCGGGCCAGCATGCCCGGGATGATGGACACCATTCTGAACCTCGGACTCAACGACCAGACCGTCCAGGGTGTGATCGCCCGTTCCGGCGACGAGCGTTTCGCCTACGATTCCTATCGCCGCTTCATTCAAATGTACTCTGACGTCGTCTTGGACGTGGATCGCGAGTTCTTCGAGCACCAGATCGAGGAGCGCAAAGAGCAGAAGAAGATCCGCCTCGATACCGAGCTGACCGCTCAGGACTGGAAAGAATTGGTCGCCGTCTTCAAGAGGCACGTTCGCCAAATCACCGGGAAGGATTTTCCCGAAGATCCCAATGAGCAGCTTTGGGGCGCGGTCGGCGCGGTCTTCGGCTCCTGGATGAACAAGCGGGCCATCGAATACCGCCGGATCAACGACATCCCCCAAGAGTGGGGCACCGCGGTCAACGTCCAGGCCATGGTCTTCGGCAACATGGGCAGCGACTGCGCCACCGGCGTTGCCTTCACCCGCGATCCTTCGACCGGCGAGAAGCGCTTCTTCGGCGAGTTTTTGGTCAACGCCCAGGGCGAGGACGTCGTCGCCGGCATCCGCACGCCTCAGCCGATCAACATCGCCGCCAAGCAGAAGGACAAAACCGATCTGCTTTCGCTCGAAGAAGTGATGCCGGAATGCTACCAGGAGCTGGTGAACATCTACCAGAAGCTGGAGAAGCATTACCGCGACATGCAGGACATCGAGTTCACCATCGAGAAGCGCAAGGTTTGGATGCTCCAGACCCGCAACGGCAAGCGCACCGCCCAAGCCGCGGTCAAGATCGCCGTCGATATGTTGAACGAGAAATTGATCGAGCGGAAGGAAGCCATCCTCCGGGTCAATCCGGCCCAGCTCGACCAGCTCCTCCATCCGATGCTCGATCCCAAGGCCAAGAAACAAGTCATCGCCAAGGGCCTGCCGGCCTCGCCGGGCGCGGCCGCGGGCAAGGTCGTCTTTTCGGCCGAGGACGCCCAGCACGCCCACGAGAAGGGCGAAAAAGTCATTTTGGTTCGCCTCGAGACTTCGCCCGAAGACATCCATGGCATGCACGTCGCCGAGGGCATCCTCACCGCCCGCGGCGGCATGACTTCCCACGCCGCGGTCGTCGCTCGGGGCATGGGCAAGTGCTGCGTCACCGGCTGCGGTGAATTGGCGATCAGCTATTCCAAGCGTCAGATGAGCGTCGGCGAGCACGTCATCAAGCAAGGCGATTTTCTCACCCTGAACGGCTCGACCGGCGAGGTGATCCTGGGCAAGGTCCCGACCATCGAGCCCGAGCTCAGCGGCGACTTCGGTACCTTCATGAGCTGGGTCGACGAATTCCGGAAATTAAAAGTCCGCACCAACGCCGACACTCCCCACGACGCCAACGTCGCCCGCCGCTTCGGCGCCGAGGGCATCGGCCTTTGCCGGACCGAGCACATGTTCTTCGAGGGCGACCGGATCGACGCGGTTCGCGAGATGATCTTGGCCGACGACCGCCGCGGTCGCGAGAAGGCCCTGGCCAAGATCCTCCCGATGCAGAAGGGCGACTTCAAGGGCATCTTCCGGGAGATGAAGGATTTGCCGGTGACGATCCGACTGCTCGACCCACCGCTCCACGAGTTCCTTCCCCACACCGACGAGGAGATCCAGCAGGTCTCGGAGAAGATCGACCTGCCCTTCGAGCGGATCAAAAAGAAGCTCGAGAACCTCCACGAGTTCAACCCGATGCTCGGCCACCGCGGCTGCCGCCTCGGCATCTCCTATCCCGAGATCTACGAGATGCAGGTGCGGGCCATCATGGAAGCGGCTTGCGAGCTGGCCAAGGACGAAGGCTTCAAGATCATTCCCGAGATCATGATTCCGCTGGTCGGTCACGTGAACGAGCTGGCTTATTTGCGGAAGTCGACCGAGGAAGTCTGCAAGAAGGTCCTGGCCGAGAAAGGCATTCCACTCGAGTACCTGATCGGCACGATGATCGAGCTGCCCCGGGCCGCGCTCACCGCCGACCAAGTGGCGCGGGAGGCCGATTTCTTCTCCTTCGGTACCAACGATTTGACCCAGACCACCTTCGGTTTGTCGCGCGACGACGCCGGTAAATTCCTGCCGGCCTATCTCGAAAAGAAGATCCTGCCCGAGGACCCCTTCGTTAGCCTCGACATCGACGGGGTCGGCTCGTTGATCAAGTTGGCGGTGGACCTAGGTCGCAAGACCAAGCCCAAGCTGAAGCTCGGCATCTGCGGCGAGCACGGCGGCGATCCGCGCTCGGTGGCTTTCTGCCATAAAATTCATCTCGACTACGTGAGCTGCTCGCCCTATCGGGTGCCGGTAGCCCGGCTTGCCGCGGCCCACGCCGCCCTCAAGGAAGGGGAAAAGAATTGATGTCTCGTTTCAAGAAATTCGCCGTTCTCATCGCGATCCTCTTTGGTTCCGCTTCCTGTGGCGAGGATACTTCGATCTTCAAGAATATCCCGCTGACCCTCGACCCGATCCTGTTGGCCAACCCGATCGCGATGGTCGGCTCCAGCGGCTCGAAGCGGCTTTACGTCGCCAACTCCAACAACCAAGTCTTGTGGTTCGATTCCTCCTTTTATGTCCTCGATATCACCAACCCGGTGGCGCCGACCGCGGTGGCGGTGATCTCGATTCCCAACTTCTCGGGTAACATGCTGCTCGACGAGGCTCGAGGTTTCGTCTACCTGCCCAATCGCCAGAGCGCCAATGAGGCCGATACCGTCGACCAGGTGATCCGGATCAACATCAACGAGGCTTCGCCGGCTTTTCTCAACGTCGAGCTCTTCCAATCCGGTGCCGATCCCTTCGGCGGCTTCTTCGACGGCGTCGATTCGCTCTACGTCTGCGCCGACAGCGAGGCCCTCCGTTACAACGTCGACAATATGGCCAATTACACCGTGGTCGATTTGAACGTCACCACCGCCAGCGGTCGGGCGATCCAAGCCGAGGACACCCGCGAGCTTTCGCTTTCGCCCTCGGGCAACAATCTCTTCGTCACCAACCGCACCGACAGCATGTTGGTCCTTAACGTCAACCAGTTCACCGCGCCGACGGCGCCGGGAAGGATTGAATTAGGCACCGAAGCCATCGACTACATCGTCGACGGCACGATTTCGACCCGCGGCGCCACCCGCGATTCCCAGTTTCTCTACATCGTCGACGGCGTGCCGCCGGAGCTTCGGGTGATGACCGACGCCGGCTTGGCGCCGGTCGACGGGCCGCCCCAGGAGATCACCACCGGCTCGCTTCAGGTCGCTTCGATCCCGGTGGGCAGCGATCCTGGCGAGGCCATCGTCGACGAGGCCAACAGCCGGGTCTACGTCTCCAACACCGACGACGACACCGTCTCGGTCATCGATACCAATCTCTTCGTCGAGATCAGCCGGGTGGCGGTCGACGCCAACCTTCCGCCCAATTTCGATCCCGGCGACGGGCCCTTCCCCTTGGCTCTGGCCAATGTCGACGGAAAGAACTACCTCTACGTGGGGAATTTCTTCAGCAACAACATTACGGTGGTGGACGCCGACGCTTTGACCGTCCTTTCGTCTTTCCCCGACATCCCGGAATTTGAAGAAGAGGACGCCAATGACGACAATTCCAATCAATTCGAAAGCGTTACGAACCCGGGCTTTGGCAATGGCTTTTAATTTTAAGCGGTTTGGAATCGCCGGTTTCCTCGTCCTGGTTTCGATACTGGGGCTGGGCTGCTCCGGCAACGACGAGAACGACCTTTTGCTCTTTCCGGCGATCGTTGCGATCGACTCGGAGCTGAACCGGGTTTTCGTCGTCGATAACGAATTCAACGGCCTCAACCTGGTCGATCCGCTGATCGACCAAGCCGTCAGCTTTGGCGACTCCGATCAGCCGCTGCTCGACGGCGAAGACGAGCAGCTCTTGCCGCTATTTCCCTCCAACGCCGCGGTCGCGACTCTGCCAGGTGGAGTTTCCCGGCTCTTCGTGGTCGGCGGCGGAGTGGCGCCGATGAACCAGGTCACGGTCCTCGACTTCGACGACGTCAACTTGATCCGGCGGACGGCTTTCTCGCCGATCTCGGTCACCGGCACCGACGAGGATTTCCTACCCGGGGTGACGGTCGATCAGGACCAGGGTTTGCTCTTTGTCTCGAATTCAGCCAGCGGCATGGTTCACGTCTATCAGGTCGAGACCGGCGTCGAGGTGGCGGGATCGCCGATCGGCGTCGGCGGGATTCCGGGCCGGATGAACATCGACCCGGTCACCGGCCTGGTGGTGGTTTCCAACGCCGGCGCGACGACGGTGTCCTTCATCGACTCCGGGGATTTGACGGCGCCGGTCCAAACTTTGGACGTCGGAATCAACACCCGCGACGCCGCGATAGCCAGCAACGGCAATGGCACGGCGCTCTTCGTCAACGGCACCCAGCAAAACGTGGCCCGGGTTTTCCGGCTCAACCTGACCAACTTGGCGGCTTCGGTCCAAATCTTCGAGTTGGCGCCCAATGCGCCGACCGTGCCGATTCCCGATCCTAACTTCGTTCCCGGCACTCTGAACTACGCCAAGGCCGCGCCGCTCAGCGACGGTCGGATCGCCGGTTTCTTCACGATGTCGACCGGCGACTTGGTGGAGTTGGACCTCTCGGCCGACCTGACGACCTTGACTCCGGCCATCACCATCGTCAGCGCCATCAGCGCCGAAGGCTTGGACGTTTACGTCAACTCCTCGGGCCAGGCGACCAAGGTCTACTATGCCTCGCCCGGCGTCGGCACGCTCACCGCGGTGAACGCGCTGAACAACGCCTTCCTTGATCAAATCCCTTAATCTTCTTCAATGAATAATTCGCGATATCCCGCTTCGCCGCGGAGTTTCTCGATTATCTTGTTGCGAAGGTTTTGCTCGTTGAAATTTTCAAAATAGCGAGGTTCGGCGTGAAGGTACTCGCGCAATGCTTCTTGTTGGAAATATTTTCGCAAGGAAAAATCGGGACTGGAATCGACTGGCGGCGATGGCTGTTCCTGGTCAAGCAATTCCCTGACTTTTTGCACCTCCAAAATGCTCGATTTGGGGTTAAAGCGGCGAGCCGAAGGATTCCCTGATTCCTCCTTGAATTTTTGGACCAGCATCGGAAAGGGCATTTCGGGAGGATCGGCCAAATCCTTGCGCAATCGATCGGCTTTTTTGTTTCGAAACCAACCGAATATTCCGCCGGGATGCCCTTCCAGGAGCTGTAGGCGATTCCGCAGATCTTTTGCGGTGCTTTCGTCGACACCCTCGGCGAAAGAAACAAAGTCGCGGAGCAGTTGTTGGTTTTTGAGGAGAGCCGCCGAATGTTCGTCAATGAGGGCTTTATTGGCGTTGAGCAATCGCAGGATTTCTTGGAGCTCCGATCTCTTTCGGGCGGGAGGTAGTTCCGACGCGGCATCGGCGAAAAGAATAAAAGCCGCCGCCGGCCGTTTAGGCGTCGACTTTCCGAGATCGGAACGGAGTAATTCGGCGATGGCGGCTCGGTCGTTGGGACCGACCAATGGCAAGCTTCGCTTGAACGATGCCAGCGCCGGCGGAACCAATTCCTCGGGTTCATGCAAGGCCAACCGGGCGATGCGGGCTAGGTAGGGCCCCCTTCTTCCCGGCTCCGCATGGGGCATCGCCGTTTCTAGAAGGCTCAGGGCGGCTAGCCCGATATTGATTTCCTCACCCCGATTCCCCCCAAGTCCATCGAAGGAAGTCTTTTTGAAAAAATCCTCGGCGCGAAGCCTGGCATCTTCCAGCTCCGCAGGAGAGAGTGAAGGGACTTTTTCCTTTAAGCTCGAAAACATCTCAAGCCGACCGTCGGTTTTTTTTTGTCCGCTCGGGGCGGATCCACCGCCGGAGCCGGACGATTTTCCTCCGGGAGCCGTCAGGAGGAAATCAAGGAGGTCGAAGAGGTCGAGGGCCAGGGCTATATGGTCCGCATCGCCGGGTCCAGCGAGTTTTACCGCGGACTTAAGCTGGATCTGGGCCGGCTTGATGCTCGGAAAGGAAAAATCTTTTTCCTGGTTTTGGGTTCGCCACTCCAGCTCCCGCATTTGCCGGGCGTAGCCTCGACCGAGGAGGCCGGTTCCCAAACGCATCCCGGCGCCGAGGCTGAGCATCGAAGCCAAAGTATCGACCGCCGCAGTGGCGCCGTCGACCTGAGGTCGAAGCCCCAGCTTGGTCTCGGCCCGATGAG
>JBIOXX010000466.1:0-3274 GCA_044869875.1 bacterium
AACCGTGTTCAGCACCGGCAGGAACCATTCCGGAATCGCCAGGTACCAAGCCAGGTTGGTGCCGAAGGCGTTAAGCGCGGCGCTGATCGCCAGTGAAACCAGCATCAGGAAGCCGATCGCAATCAACATGCCGATCGAGAGCAATCGGGTGACGAAGAAATCCTTGACCTGGCCGACCACCGGCTTGGCTTTGACGCACCAGATTTCGTTCAGCGAGGATTTCAGGTACGCCAAGGTCCCGGTGGCGCCGATCAGGACCAGCACGGCCCCCCACAGGGTTGCCGCCGCACCCTTTCCGCTGAAGGCCGCCTTTTCGACCAGGTTTTGCATGGCCCGGGCCGCGTCGTCGCCGACGAAGCCCCGCAACTCGCCGAAGAGATGGCCCTTCACCGCCGCCTCGTCGAAGACCCAGCCAGCCACCGCCATGACGATGAGCAACGTCGGGGCCATCGAAAAGAGCGTGACATAAGCCAGGGCCGCGGCCTGCTTGAAGGGGCCGATTTCCATCCAGCGGAAGAAGGTTTTCTTAACCAAGCTCACCATGGGCGGAACTCCCTCGGTCCGGACCGGCTGCGGCGGCGGGCTCGGCGTAGGTCCAGTCGGGGCGTTTGAGCTTCTGGCGCTCATCGTAGATGAAGCGATGGGACTTCTCGTCGTAATCGACCATCTTGGGCAAAGTCCACTCGGCGCCGCTCGGCTTTCGGATTTCGGCGCCGAAGCGGTGGAGCAGGCTGGGAATCAATTGCGAGCCTTGAACCGGCAAATAACATCGATTGCCTTGAGGCGCGAGCTCGGCGCCGGCGAGTAGCTCGTCGACGTCGTGGTCGTCGAGCTCCTTGGCCGGATCGTCGCCCAGCTCGCGCCAAGCCTGACGCAAGCCGGCCTTGCAGGCCGAGCATTGATTGCAGGACTCGACATAGAGGAATCGGGTCAGAGTTTCGGTGACGGCTCGCATCGGAGCCTTTTCACCCAAGGCGATGAAGCCGGCCGAGCCCAAATTGGAGCCGATCGCCCGCAAGGCGCCGAACTCGGCCGGCGTGTCAAGCTTCTCGGGCGGGATCAAGGCTGCGCTGACTCCGCAAAGCAGTCCTTTCCAGCTTCGACCGGTGATCGGTCCACCGCCTTGCTCTTGAAGCAGCGAGCGCAGGCTCCTGCCGGCCTCGACCTCGTAGACGCCGGGCCGGGCGACATCGCCGCTCAAGGTCAGCAAGATCGTTCCCGGCGTGTCCTCGCTGCCGAGCCGGCGAAAGGACTCGGCACCGTGGCGGAGGATGGTCGCGACGTGGGCCAAGGTTTCGGCGTTGTTGACCAATGCCGGATTGGGCGAAACCGGCGTCGCGAAAAGGCCGCGCTCGTAGGGCGGTTCGTCGGCGGGGCGAGGGAAGGGACCTTCATTTTCGATGACGTTGAGCAAAGCCTTCTCTTCGCCGAGCAAATATTCCTCGGGACCTTGGATAAAGTGGAGGGGCAGGAGGCGGAACCAGTTTTTTCGATTCATCTCCCGGACCGCTTTTTTCAACGCCGCCAGCTCGGTTTCGAAGGAAGCCTTCAACACGATGTAAGCCGCCTTGGCGCCGATCGCTGCGGCCGCCATCGCCAGGCCTTCCAATACCGCGTAAGGATTTTTGCGGAGGAGGTAACGGTCCTTGAAAGTGCCGGGCTCGCCCTCGGCGGCGTTGCAGACCGCGTAGCGGGTTTGGCAGGGATGCTCGTATAAGGTTCGCCACTTTTTTCCGGTCGGAAAGCCGGCGCCGCCGCGGCCGCGGAGGCCCGAATTTTCCAACTCTTCGATCGCTTGGAGCGGGGCAAGCGGGAGGGCGCCGCCTTTCAGCTTGGCTCCATGCCATTCTTCATACTCGGAATAGGAGGAAGGAGTGAAGGCTAGCAGGGCGTGACGGTCACCGGAATGTCTCAAGAAATTCTTCATAAAATTAGACAAATATCATACATATTAGACAAAACTATTGACATACACAAATATGATACCTAGCATTTTAACAAAATGATCAACATTTCGACAAATTTTCTCTCGGTCGATGACAAGGATCAAAAGACCGTCGAAGACCCCAAAAGCGAGCTTGAGCGAGGTTATGAAGGCCCTTGCTTCCGCGACCGTTATGAAGATCGCAATGAGCGGGAGCGGGCTGGCCACAAAGAAGACTCGAGGCCTCGCTATGAATAGACTTAGCTTCATTCTCGTCCTCAGCTGTTCCTTGATCGCTATCGGTAACTGCCAGCGGCAGAGCAATCCCGAGGGGGCGATGACCACGGCGCCGGTCTCGGTGGTGGACCAGAAGACCCAGATCGCCAAGGAAGGCGGGGACTATTCCTTCGGAAATCCCGGCTGCGACGCCTTCGTCAAGAAATACGAGGATTGCGTGAAGAATATCGGCCCCGACGAAGAACGCGAAAAATACCGCGTTCTCTTTGAAAAAACCGTGGAGGAATTGGGAAAAGCCCAGGCCGGAGCCTTGTCTTACTCCTTAGAAGAGGCTTGCTCTCGCCGTGAGCAAGAGGCAAAAAGTTTGCTCGTCGCGAAATCTTGCCAATGGTAATCGGGTTTTTGCATGTCCTCTAAAGACAAGACTCAGCCGATCCAAAAAGTCGCCCGCCTCACCGGGTTGAATCCCCACGTCATCCGGATGTGGGAAAAGCGCTACCAAGCGGTCAAACCCGAGCGAACTCAGACCAATCGCCGGGCCTATACCGACGAGGACATCGAGCGCTTGCAGCTCCTCGGCTATCTGACCCGCGAAGGCCATCGCATCGGCCAAGTCGCGCGCATTTCCTTGAGCGAGCTCAAAGAATTGGTGCGAAGCTTGGAAAATGAAAGACGAGTCGAGCGAAAGTCGGAAAGCGAGCCCCAAGATCTGCTGGCCGACTGTCTCAAGGCCGTTTCTCAGCTCGACGCTCCGGGCCTCGACTTAGCGCTGGCCAAGGCGACCATCTTCATGAACCCGCTCGTGATCATCGAGACTTTGGTGGTGCCCTTGATCGACGAGGTTTCGGCGCGGGTCCGCCAAGCCAAGCTGCGCTTGGTCCACGAGCGCTTCACTCACGCCTGTCTGCGACCTTTTCTGGTCAACTTCATGAAGTCCTATGAAGTTCTGCCCCATGCGCCGCGCCTGATCTCGACCTGTCTGGCCGGCCAGCATCAGGAATTCGGCGCGCTCTACGCCGTGTCGGCCGCTGCCGCCACCGGCTGGAACGCGACTTATCTGGGGCCGAATCTGCCGGCCGAGGAAATCGCGGCCGCGGCTCATCAGCTCGACGT